>CAZRID010000035.1:0-15094 GCA_964600055.1 uncultured Acidimicrobiaceae bacterium | reverse complement strand
GCCGATGACTCGGCGACACCGCGGCATCAATTCAGCGACGGACTACTAGTCGAGACCCCTGACCAGGAACGCGGCCATCATGCCGCGGGTCACATATTGGTCGGGGCAGAAGCGGTCGTTAGTGGGTGGGTTGCACCCTTGTGTGATCCCGGCCGCGGCCAGCTTCTCGATGGCAGACTCGAAGGTGGACCGGTTGTCATCGACAAAGTCGGTGCCACCGCCGTTGGGGAGATTGAGACCCCGGACCAGGAAGGCGGCCATCATGCCGCGGGTCACGTATTCGTCGGGGCAGAAGCGGTCGTTAGTGGGTGGGTTGCACCCTTGTGTGATCCCGGCTGCGGCCAACTTCTCGATGGCAGACTCGAAGGTGGAACCGTTGTCGTCGGTGAAGTCGGTGCCACCGCCGTTGGGAAGGTTGAGACCCCGGACCAGGAAGGCGGCCATCATGCCGCGGGTGACATATTCGTCAGGGCAGAACCGGTCGTTGTCGGGTGGGTTGCACCCGTCGGTGATGCCGGCCGCCGCCAGGGTCTCGATCGCACCCTCGAACACCGAGGTGTCGTCGTCCCAGAACCGGCCATTCGAGCTCGGGTTGTAGCTGTGGGCATTGAAGAAGAGCTCGGTGACCCAGGTGCCGGAACCGTCGATGTGGGCTCCGAGTGCGACAAAGTCGAAGTCACGGTTGAGGATATTGGCGCGGTGGCCGGGCGAGTTCATCAACATGGTGTGCACCCGGGAGCATGGGGCGTTCTCATCACCCCACATCGCGATGTTCTCCCCCCATGTGAACCAGCTATCGGGGAGGATCGCGTTCCGTGCAGACTCGTTCATGTGCTCGAACTCGTTGTGTCTCATCCACTCGGAGTGGTCGCGGACTGGACGGATGATGTCGGTGGCCATCATTACGGGCCCTAAGCCGGACGATGCCCGGGAGTCATTGATCAGATCGAGCAGACAGGCCTCATAGGCGCCCGGGGTCTGCGCCGCCCGCGCCGTGCCGGCAGGGAGCACCAATGCAGACGCGACCAACAGAGCGACCATCGCCAGTCGCCCGTATCTGACGGTTCCTGCTGTTGACTCTCCCATACGTCCTTGCCAGGAAGGAGGCTCCTTGCCCCATTTATCGGCTCCTGAAACATACGCTTTAGGGAGTTGATGTGGATGTGGGGGCTCGTCGGGGGCAGATCAGGATGACAATCCCGCCCAGCATCACACCCAGAGACACCCATCCATTGCGACTCAGACCGAGGATGCGGAAGGTGGTGTCGGTCCGAATCAGCTCGAGGGCGAAGCGCATCGCCCCGTAACCGAGCAGGTACACCCCGATCAACTTTCCATGCAGTGCCGGATATCGTCGGTCGAGCCAGATAATGAAGGCGGAGAGGGCCAGATTCCAGATCGATTCGTAGAGAAAGGTCGGATGGAACGTCTCGGCGTCGGGATAGGCATCGGGTCGGAACTCGGGATCAATCTCCAGACCCCACGGAAGGTCGGTGGGTGTCCCGAACAGCTCCTGGTTGAAATAGTTGCCCCAACGTCCGAACGCCTGAGCGAGTGGGACCGCCGGGGCGAGCGAGTCGAGGAACATCGGGAGATCTCCGCCCCAACGGCGGGTGAGGATGATGGCGGTCAGCGCCCCTGCGGTCAGCCCTCCGAACAGAGCCAGACCCCCCTCCCAGACGGCGATCACCTTCCACCATTCTCCTTCGAACCGGGAGAGATGGGTGGAGACGTAGGCGAGCCGGCCCCCGAGAAACCCGATCACCACCATCCAGATCAAGATCCTCTCGGCGAAGGCGGGATCGCCTCCCTTGTCCCGGTAACGGTGCACCGTCAAACGCCAGCCCAGGGCGACACCGATCGCGATCACGATCCCGTAGAAGGTCACATGCAGCGGGCCGATGTCGAATCCGCTGATCGGAGGAGACGGAATCGAGGCGAGGACGGTTGGCATGAAGGTCAGAGGGCAATCAGCCCTGCGTTGGTCGGCTCGAAGCCGCAGGCGTCGAAGTAGAAACTCCTGAGGTGGTCGTCGAAATCGACGTGCAGCCACTCACACCCTGCGGCCCGAGCCGCGTCAACAGCGACCGCGATCAGTTGTTGTCCCACGCCACGGCGTCGTGCCTTGGTCGCGACCAGGGTGTCGAGGATGAAGGCGTGGGTTGCCCCATCCCAGACGACATTGACGAATCCAACCAACTCGTCGCCATTACGGGCGGTGACCCAGCCCAGACTGTGATCCTCGACCTGCGCTCTCCAGTCGTAGTCCGCAGGCTCGCGCTCGAACCCTGCGGCGTGCAGTTTCTCCAGATCGGCGCTATCGAAGTCGCCCTTCCACTGGTACTCGACGATCAATGACATCCAGGGCGAAGCTAACGGGTGTCGTCGTCTGACGCAGGTCCATTGCTATTCAATCCATGCAGTACGACTGCACCAATGCCACGGCTCCCTCGATACCCCGGGCCCGGAATGCGTCGAGGGCGGCACGGGCATCGGCCTCGTTCGAGAGGTAGACGTCGCCGAATGGGTCATAGAGTCGGGTGCCCGATTTCGAATCACACCCACCATTTGCTTCCTCAAGGAAACCCGGCCTCACATCCGATGATCATGGTGGGCAGTCACCATGCAAGGAGGACGCCTTGCTCGCTGGCTTCCAAACGACACAGAGTTCAGACCGGAAGGTCCTGCGATGACCGGGCCGTCGTGGGCCAAGTTCTGGTCAGCTTCCTCATGGAGGGAGTGGAATGATCGGCGGCCGGCGTGGCGTGAGTACACCAGGGAGACACGTCGGCTGCGGAACGACGCCGACGAGGGCGAGAGTGGCCTTTCGCAAGAGTCCCTCACCAGGCCCTCCCGTCCCATCTCGCCGGCGTGGATACCGGGAGCAGTGCTGGTTGCTGTGATTGCGATTATGGGTCCCAGTGACCCGTCGGCGACAGACACGCTGGCCGTGACCGGGACGACTCTGGCCTCGACGAGTACGACCACGACCGAGGCGACAACGACAACCTCCGCGGCGACGACCACGACGACAACACTGGCGAGCACCACCACGGTGATCACGGTGGCGTCGATCCCACAGCCCAACGTCCTTCTGACGGCGCCGGTTGCCGGTGCCTCCGGCGATCCGGGGGCATCGCTTCAGTCCGGGGCCGAAGTGGTGACGGTGGTCTCGATCACCGATGGCGACACCCTCGACGTCCGGAGCGAAGCCGGGAGCATCACCGAGGTGAGACTCATCGGAATCAACTCCCCAGAGTCAAACGAGTGCTTTTCCGAGGAGGCCACCCAGGTCCTGGCGGTCCTGACACCGGTCGGCAGCCAGATCGGGTTGACCAAAGATGTGTCCGACGAGGATCAATTCGGTCGACTGCTCCGCTATCTGTGGGTTGGTGGAATGTCGGTGAACGAGGAAACGGTGAGGCGGGGGGTGGCCATAGCCCGTCGTTACGCGCCGGACACCGCGATGGCCGATCGCTTGGAGTCGGTCCAGACGGAGGCCAGGGAAACCCAGCTTGGGCTTTGGGCGCCGGAGGCCTGCGGTCCGCGGCCCGATGCGAGGCTGGCGATCATCGACTTGCAGTACGACGCCCCCGGCGATGACAACCAGAACCTCAACGAGGAGTGGATACGGGTCCGGAACGACGGAGACAAGGTGGTCGACCTCACCGGGTGGGTGGTGAAGGACGAATCGGCCAGCCACCGGTTTGACTTCCCCTTCGCTTTCACCCTGTCGCCGGGTGAGACAGTCGCGATCAACACCGGTTGTGGTGATGACTTTGGCACCATCCTGTTCTGGTGCAACGTCGGATCAGCCGTATGGAACAACGACGGGGACACCGCCTTCCTGCTCGACCCCAACGGCAACACCCACGTGACCTACAACTACGAAGGCGTGACGGCTGCCGAGCCGGCGCCGACGACCACCGAAGCGATCAACGCATTCTCCGGATCCACCGATTGCGATCCCAGCTATCCGGACGTGTGCATCCCGTCGCCCCCTCCCGACCTCGACTGCGGTGAGATCTCGCATCGGCGGTTCCGGGTGGTGGGCGACGATCCGCATGGGTTCGACGGGAACAACGACGGCGTGGGTTGCGAGTCGTGAGGTCTCACAGCCAATAGCATCGGCGCGTCTACCTGGGAGCCCGCGCCGTGACCGAATACACCGACCGTTTCCGAGCACTCCACGAGCACGGCATCTTCGTGATGCCGAACCCGTGGGATGTCGGATCGGCCCGGTACCTGGCCGCGATGGGATTCCCGGCCCTCGCCACCACCAGCTCGGGTCATGCGGCGAGCTTGGGCCGACCCGACCAGGCCGTCACACGCGACGAGCTCCTGTTCCACGTCGAGGCCCTGGTGGACGCGGTGGAACTGCCGGTGAATGTCGACGCCGAGCGCTGCTTCGCAGCGGATCCTGCCGGGGTCGCCGAGACCGTCCGGCTCATCGCCGACACCGGCGCAGCCGGTTGCTCGATCGAGGATTGGGATCCGGCGACAGGGTCAATCGACCAAGTCGAGGTCGCTGTCGAGCGGGTGGCGGCGGCCTCTGAGATGGCTCGAGCCCACGGTTTGGTGCTGACCGCTCGGGTGGAGAATCACCTCTATGGGAGCGACGATCTGAACGACACCATCGCCCGATTGTGCGCTTATCGCGACGCCGGGGCGGAGGTCCTCTACGCCCCCGGCCTTGTCGATCAGGTCGACATCGCCCGCGTGGTCGACGAAACGGGGATGCCGATCAATGTCCTGGCCCTGGCCGACGGCCCGTCGGTCGCCCAACTCGGTTCGTTGGGGGTTCGTCGGGTCTCGACCGGTGGCGCCCTGTCCAGGGCTGCCTTTGGCGCCCTCGATCGGGCGGGCCGCGAGCTGCTCGACCATGGCACATCCCGATACGCAGCAGAAGCTGTCCCCACATCGGTACTCCGCACCGCCTTCAACACGGGCGGGCGGGATGGCTACTAGGTGGGATTGCCTTCGGCGTCGCACGGAGGCTCGATCTCGAGCCCTAAGACGTCGAACTGCTGGGTGATTATGTCCTGCGATCTCTCCATTGCGACAGGACGCAGGCCACCGAACCCTTCATGGAACGGGCTGTTCAGGAATTGCAGGAGGAGGAGCAGGGAAACGACCACCGACACGACCGCGCCCATGAGCAGCGCCTGGGAGGTGGCTCGTTCGCCGCTGTCGGCGAAGAAGAGGACGTACATGAAGATCAGCGCCGCGGAGAGGAAGAGGGCCGCCCACAGCGGCGCCGGGATCACGCCGACGGCGCCGTGGATCCGATCACTGCGCGCTTGCTCCCGATCAGATGTCTGGTCGATCCACTTGCCGAAGGCAGCCTCCTGGACAGGCGTTTGGGGATCGACCGTCTGGAGTGTCAGGAACAGCTCCACCCCCCAAGGGTTGATTTGCTCACCGAGCGTGCCCGCCTCCATGCGGTCCCATTGCACGCCGGCCACGGAGCGGGCGTAGCAGACCAGCTCGAGCGAGAGCTCCTCCGCGTGGTCCGGCGACATGAGCTGCGCCGTCTGGACTTGTTGAGCGACGATGCGGGCCTCGGATTCTGCTCCCGTCCTTGCCGCGTCGTAGCTGGTGAAGGCCAGGAACACCACAAAGCCGGCGAGCACGGCGAACCCGGTGGCCACAACGCCGAACACGCCCCGCAGCACGGTCGCTGTCGCTGAAGAAGCTGCCGTCCGGCGCCCTGCGGCGGACAAACAGCATCATTGCGATGGCCGCAGCTGTGGTCGCCACGAGGATTAGCAGCGCAACAGTTGCGTTCATCTGGGGGTCGACCCGTCTACACCACCCGGGCGGGGGCTGAATTCTGTCGGCCGCCGTGGCCCGCTGGGTGTCCGCATGAACGGAATCGTAGCGGTGGCCACCCCAGCCCAGGTGGAAGGAAATGCCACCTCCCTCAAGACCCCCTCCGGCCCTTGCGGGCCCCCAACGCTCGCTGCGCCCGCTGGGGGTGGGGACGTGTCACTCGTTTCTCCCGTAGAGGGGAGGGGGGTTCTGGGGCTCAGGCGACCTGGACGGTTTTCCAGTCGAGCGATCGGTGGCCGATCCGCCATTTCTCCAGGCGTTCGATGTAGACCTCGAAGCCGGCGGCCCGGCAACCCCGCAGGGACGGCTCGTTGTTGATTCCGACGAAGGTGATCGCGCGGCGGTGTTCGGGGCCGGCGCCGGCTTCGGTGATTCGGCTCATCGCCTCGGCCATGATCCGCTTACCCCGCGCTGCCGGGGTGGCCCAGGCAGCTTCCATCAGCAGCTCATCGGGCGCCATCATGGGGAAGCCGCCACGGAAGTAGTCGGCGATCAGGGCAGTCTCGGATCCCGGAATGGCCCATTGGACATAGCAAGGCGTGCCGGTGTCATCGACGGCAACGAAGGCAGTGGGGATTCGATCCTCCCACAGACGGTGGCGCGCCTCCATGTCTCGTAGAGCCTCAGCATCGAGACCTCCCACGTCGAACAGTTGCGCAGCCAGCTGATCGTCGAGGGGGACGATCTCGAGCGCCACCTTGGCGGGCGGCGGTGTGTGAGGCACTTTGAGGTCACGCTCCATCCCCACGGCAAGGTCGTCGGACCAGGTCCAGCGTCTTAGGTCTGACGCCAGAGGGCGCAGGCCGCCGGCTCGCACCAGACGGGCTTCCTGCCTGAGCTTGCTCGAAACGCGGTTGGTCACTTCATCTCCTCGATCAAGCGAAATATCGGTACAGGGTCAGGGCGGCGGCCTCGGTGACCTCGTCGGGCACATCCCGACGAGTGAGCAACTCGGTCAGGGGCCCCAGCACCGACCCCAGGTTCGTATCACGCTCGAATACGCCTCGTCGGACGACGGTGATCCTTCCCTCCCTGGTGGCGTACTTGGCCTTGTAACGGGCAAGTGACTCGTGATCGGCGTCGGTCCGCCCCAGGTCGACCACTTTCAAACCACAGGACACCGCGTATCGCATTCCCTCCCACATCAGGAGGTCGTTGGGGCGGACATCGAGTGCTGATTCGGACGAGGCATTGAACTTGTAATAGAGGGTGTCGCCCCAGGCCAGGTAGAGGATGGCGGCGATGAGATCGTTGTCCCGCCACGCCCCGAGCACGACCAGGCTGTCTCCGAAGGCCTCCTGGAGTGATTCGAAGAAGGTGAAGGGTTGGGGAAGCAACCGGTACTTGTGCTTGCGGACACCCAGGTGGAGGTCGTAGAACGCCCGCAGCGAGGCCGGGTCGGTCCCAAACCGGATCTCGATTCCGGCGCCACGCGCCTTGCGGATCGCTCTCCTGGCCGAGCCGGCCAGCGATTCCCAAGCTCGGTCTTCATCCGACTCGAGATCGATGGCATGCCAGAGGTCGGCGAACACCGGTGTGAACCGATCGTCCTCGAGGGGTGCGGCGTCGTCCAGGCAGCGAATCTCGACCGGAAGGCCCTGGGCGACGAGGAGGTCGGCGAGGACCGGCCAGGTCGATCCGGCGATATCGATGGGATTGCAGAAGTCGGAGAAGGGCAGCGCGATGAGCCGCTCCCCGTCCTCGTATTGGAGTCTGGCGGCCGAAATCCCGCCCATCGGCCGTTCCTGATCATCGGTCTGCAGCCATCCCTCGATGGCAAACCCATAGGTCGCATTGAGAGCTCTCAGCCAGGGTGGCGAAGAGAAGATGCTGCCGTAGGCCTCGGCCAGAGTCGACCATCTCGGGTCGGTGAGCGGGTCTACCGCTTCGAGCGTCGGGCGCAAGTCGCGGGCGAGGGCACTATCCATCGCGCCGGCCGTTCAGGGTTGCGGCATAGGCGTCGATCAGATCAGGAACTTGGTGTTGCCATGCCAGTGCCGTCCTGACCCGCTCCGCCGCCCGGACTCCCAGGTCGTGGCGAAGCTCGGGATGGTCGAGGAGGTAGAGGATCTTGTCGGCCAGGTCGTGCTCATCGTCACGAGTGGCGTACAGCGCCGTGTCCCCGGCGGTCACGCGAGCCTCGGTGAGGTCGTATTGCACCACCGGTTTGGCGAGGGCCATGTAGTCCATGACCTTCACGAGGGTCGAGCGGTCGTTGAGGGCTGTGCCCGGTTCCGGCGACACGCACACGTCCGCGGTGTCGAGGGTCTCCCAGAACTTCTCGCCGGTCAGAAAACCGGTGAAGGTCACGTAGTCGTCGAGGCCTCGTGAAGAGATTTCATCCCTGAGTGCCTGCAGGCCGGTGCCATCGCCGACAATGACGAACTGGACATCGGTGCGGCCCCGTCCGGTGACGATGTCGTCTATCACACGGACCAGCCCATCGAGCCCCTCCTGGGCCCCGATGATTCCCATGTAGCAAACCGTGTAACGGCGCCCGACCTTGAGTGCTTCCATCGGTGCGGTCGGGCCGAGGGGATTCAGCTTGGGCCCGTTGCGCACGACGAATACGTCCTTGGGCTGCCGACCACCGCGCTCGATTGCAATCTGCTTGATGGAGTTGTTGGTGGTGATGACGACGTGTGCCACCCGGTATGAGGCGCGCTCGAAGAAGACCAGCGCCTTCCAGAGGAAACCCCGATGGCCGAACTTCGCCTCGTAGACCTCAGGGCTGAGATCGTGCTGATCGAACACCACCCTGGCTCCGAACAAACGGAGCAAACCTCCGACCACGAAGGCTGCGTCCGGGGGGTTGGCGATGTGGACCACATCCACGCCACGCGTCGCGAGCACTCCGAGAGAGATGACGATCTGCCAGAACATCGCGTTGGCGTATTCAACGGCGTACTCCCAGGGCCGGTCGGCCTCGATCACCCGGGGGTGACGGAGAATCCGGATGCGTTCCTGCGTCTCTCGGAAACGGCTGGTTTGCCGGGTGCGGGGGCAGATGATGGTCACCTCGTACCCGGCGTCTCGCAGGGCTTCCGCCTCCTGCCAAACGCGGCGATCGGCCGGCACGCCGTTGTTCTCCACGATCATCAGCACGCGGTTTGCGCTGCCGGTCACCGGGCACCATCCCCTCGGAGCATCACACCTGGGGTCATCGCGATGATGCGGAGATCGAGCCCTGGCGACCATTCCTCCACGTAGCGGACATCGAGATCGAGCATCTCGAGCATGCTGAGCTGGTTACGACCGCTGACCTGCCACAGACCGGTGATTCCGGGGCGCACCGCCAGTCTGGCGAGGTGCTTTCGCTGATAGAGGTCGACCTCCCATTGCAGAGCGGGACGCGGGCCGACGATCGACATCTCACCTCGTAGGACATTGATCAGCTGGGGAAACTCATCGAGACTCAGACGTCGCAGCCAATGCCCGATGTGGGTGATCCGTGGGTCGGCCTCCAGCTTGAAGATTCCGTCGGAAGTCTCGGGATCATGGGTGCCGAGCAGCTCGCGGGTGTTGAGCTCCCGATGCGCGCTGTCGTCGTTGACGACGACCATCGTCCGCAGCTTGAGAATGGTGAAAGGTCGGCCGCCCACCCCGACCCGCTCCTGGCGGAAAAGAGCCGGTCCTCGGCTCGACATCCGGATCAGACCCGCTGCCAGGAGGAGAATGGGGGACAGAACCACAAGCAGCCCGCCCGCGATGACCATGTCGACGATCCGCTTGAGGGGGCTGGTCACGGCCGGGTGCCGAGCCTGGAGCTCTTGGGATGAGTCGTAACGACTGCTCTGGCCATGTGAAGCACTCATCTGCTCATGGCCTCGATGGTCGTCTCAACCAGGATCTGCTTCTGATGCTCCCAGCCGAACTTGGAGTCCAGGAGCTCCTGGGCCTTTGCCGCCAGCGACTCGCCCAATGAGCGGTCGGCAGCCAGGCGGATCATCGCCTGAGCCAGCGATTCCGGATCGTCAGGGGTGAAGAAACAGATCGACCCATCATCGAAGTAGTTGTCGACCGAGCGAAGCCGGCTGGCGATCACTGGCTTGCCGAACAGCGTGTAGTCGTACATCTTGTTGGTGTGGATCAAGTGCGAGTAGGGGGAAGCCTTCATCGGGATGACTCCGGCGTCGGCTCGAGCGAGCTCGCAGACCAGCTCGGGAAGTGTCAGCCATCCCAGGAACACCACGGTGTCGCCCAGGTCCAGCTCCCGATGGAGCTGCTCCAAGTCAGCCAACGCATTTCCCAAGCCGGTGATGCGGATGCGGATGCGTGGATCGACCTGCTTGGCCAATGCGGCCGCCTTCAGCAGGATGTCATGCCCGTAGCGATCCTCGATGGTCCCGTTGCAGACCACTGCGAAGTACCCGGGGTCGGGAACGCATCCGCTGTGATCGAGCTCGAGCAGATTGGCGCCATCCGGGCCGTTCAACACAACTGTGATCTTTTCCCGGGCTGCTCCTCGCTCGACATAGCGCGCCTTCAGATCCTCGGTCACAGTGAAGACGACGTGCGCATACCGGATCGCCCACCGTTCATGTGCCTTGAGCACCCGGTCGAAACGGGTGTTCTCGTAGATGGTCTCGTAGAGCTCGGGGACGGGTTCCTTCATGAACACGGTGACCGTTGCTCCCATCAGCCGCGGGATCACGGTGCTGAAGACCAGGATGTCGGGCATGGTGTTCACCTGGATCACGTCGAAGCGGTGCTTGACATGCAGCCAGGTGAGGACCGCCGACACACTGACCAGGAAGGCGACGTAGTCCCACAGATAGCGCAGAGTCCCGCCTCGCACCCGGCGACCGCGCAGACGGTGGATGGTCACCCCGTCTACAACCTCTTGACCGGGCTCGTTGTCGCCGGCCATCAGCAAGACGTGCACCTCGAAGCCTTCATCACGGAACGCCTCTGCTTCTCGACGGACCGGGAGCTCGTAGAAGTTCTGCTGACGGACGATGCAGATTCGACCCAGGTCTGGGCGTTTCATGCCATCACCGGGGTGCGATCGGCCACGTCCGAGCGGTGAGCTCCGGTCGAAGGGCGAGCGATCTGAGCCATGGCCAGAAGGGGGAACATCAGGTCGGCTACCCCACGCATGGTCAGATGGGGGTCGAAGACGGTGAGCACCACGATCACCCAGAGGCCGACGAAGGCCCCGGTCGCAATCGACCGGACCTCGGCGGTATGAGTCGCCATCGTTGCCCGAAGCGATCGGATGCACACCACGGCGAAGTAGCAGAAGGCAAGGAGCAACAGGATCCCACCGCTCCACAGAAGCCACACGTATCCGCTTTCGATGAACACCCACTCCCGCCAGGTCTCGGGGGCGGGTACCCGTGCCGCCGGGCGGACGCCGAAGACGAGGTTCCATCCGTTCCCGAACTCGGGGAGGATGAAGTGGGTGAGATTGTCGAGACGCCCGGTCCAGCTCTGGGGAAGCCCATCACCCGTCTGGAACCCGGCCAGCCTCTCGGAAATCACGGGCCACAGCACCAGCCCACCCACCATTGAAGCGGGGACCCCGTAGCGGAGCACCCTGCGCGTCTCGCCAAAGGCGTAACCGAGGGCCAGGGCGGCGACCACGATCCCGATGAATCCTGAGAACTGACCGGCGGCGATGGCGCTGAGGAGGTAGAGCGTCGCCAGGCCGATGAGCACTCTCCTCTTGCGCCCGGTCGCCTCCCGCAAAAGGAGGACCGCCGCTCCGAGACAGATCAGTGAGATGTCGGCAACGGCGAAGGTCAGAGCCAGGGTCGACGCTCCCCGGCCGACGTCGGCGGTCTCCCCCAGGAACGGCGGATACCACCGGAACAGGAGCTCGGGGACCCCGAACAGCCCCAATGCCTGGAGGATGGCGAGAAAACCAACAACCGAGGTGGTGATCAGAGCCACCCACAGGGCGATCCTGGCCTCGGCGGGCACCCGGACCGCAACCCGGAACACCACATACAAAGCCAGGTACTTCCAGAACACTGCCGCGTAGAGGATGTCGTCCGAGGTGATTGGCTCGCCCTGGCTGAACCGCCAGAGCAACGAGATGAGCGACCCGGTGACAGCGAGGGCGGCTACCGCGATGTCGACCTTGGAGAAGACCGGTGCATATCTGTGCCCCATCAGCATGCGGACCAGGCCCCGCAGCATCAAGGCTCCGATGATCAGCAGCAACAAGGCCTCATGAATGCGCAGCACCGGCAGGAACGCATCACGGTTGATCCCGGCGACCAGTGGCGTCACCGCCAGGTAGGCGTAGGCCCCCACCGCCGGCCGGATGGCGATCAGCGCCATCAGGGCCAATGCCAGAGCGACTCCGATGGCCATGGTCCCGGCGACGAGGATCAAACCGGTCGCGAGCACAATGGCCAGAGGAGGAGCGGCTCTGAACCAGATGCTCTCAGACATTGCGTGGTCTCCGGAACACTGCTGCGAGCTCCTCCAACTCGGGGGAGTGACGGGCCCGCTGCATGACGAGGTAGACGACGACGACGGCCGTAGTTCCAACCGCCGCTTCGATGAACCGGCCGCCATCAGTCAGGTTCTGGGTCAAGGCGACAACGGCGGCGCCGATACCGACTGAAATCATGGCGATCACCACATTGACGACACGGATCGAGCGCGAGGAGGGCTCCGGCGAGGGGAGTTGCCTCTCGAGAGCGCTGTGAAGCCCCAATCCAGTGATGAGATCGGCAAGGGCAACGCCCAGGCCGAGAATGGCCAAGACCGCGATTCCCTCACCGACAGTCACTGCTATCAGCGCTCCCACGACCGTTATCCCGAGCCGCCATGCCGTGGCCACCAGCGGTGCCCTGGCGTTGCGCCGGGAGTAGAACGCCGAGGTTGCAGCCAGGAATAGAGACTCGCCGACGATCCCGGCAGCCAGGGTGCCGATCGCCACCGTCGCCAGCGCAATTCCGTTGGCGGAGGCCATCTCGCCGTAAGCCGCCACCCTGGCCAGAGGCTCAGCGAGGGCGATGATGAGCAGGCTGGCCGGCACCGCGACGAACAGGATCAGGTCGATGCCGCTGCGATAGATCGCAATGAACTGATCATGGTGGCGCTCGTTGAAGGCTCGCGACAGACGAGGTAGCTGGGCAACCATCACCGGACGAGCGGCGATGGCAACGGGGAAGTTGAAGAAGTAGCGACCCAACTGCAACGCGATGACCCCCCCCGGGATGCTTCCAGCCACGATGAGAAGACCGATGGTGCGAACCGCGGTGAGGGCGGCAAAGCCTGTCGAGGGGACTCCTAGTTTGAGGATCTGGCGGACTTCCTTGTCCCGCCATCCCGCCCTTGGGATGAGCGTTGTGCCCGCCCGACGCGCGCCCCACCACTGAACCCCTGCATGAAGGGCAACCGCCCCTGTTGTGCCCAGACCAAGCAGCAAGAGATGAGGTGTGGTCACCTCGGCGACGTCGACTCCCACTCCGTAGACGAGGGCCGAAACGCCCATCACGACGATGATCCCGATGTTCTCCAGGGCCGGCGCTGCCGCCGCCAGAGCGAACTTGCCATGGGCGTTCTGCACCGCCACCCCGGTTGAAGCGATCGCGTAGAAGAGCGCCTGTGGCATCAGCAATGCCAGGAGTGGCCATCCGACGCTGAGCTGATCGGCGCGGACGGCTGCGTCCGGCACCAAGATCGTGAGGAGACCGAGGAGCAATGGCCCGATTGCTATGGCCAGCGCGATTGCAGCGGTGAAGACCACCGTCAGGACCCCGAGGAAGCCACCAGCAAGCCTTTGGGCGGACGGCCCCATCTTGGAGTCGAGAAGCCGAACCATTTGGGGGACCAACAGGGCGGCGATCAGAGGCCCCGTCAGCAGCTCGAAAGCCAGGTTGGGGAGGAGGTTGGTCGCCTCGAACAGATTCCCAAAGAAGGTGGGACCGAGGACGGCAGCGATGGCTGCCACCCGGAAGAAGCCAGTCACCCGGCTGGCGATCGTCCAACCCGCAACGGCGACGGAATCGCCGGCTATACCGTCCGACGGAAGGGTCGGAGCCACGGTGCCGGTCTCGCTGGGCACGGGCGCGTAGTCATCAGACATGGCGACGGCGGAGCTGCGTCGCCACAACAACCCAGGCGAAGGCGATGACGCTCCCTACCAGGATTCCCAAAGCAAGTGCCCGAAGCGGGGTCAGACCCGCCGGCTCATCGAGGATGTGGGCTGGGGCCAGGACTCGGGCCCGCGGCCCCCCAACCTGATCCAATTCCAGTTCGACCTTGCGAGCCTCGAGTTGACCGAGCTGTTCGCGAAGCGCATCACGTTCGTCGCGCAGACGCTCCGCCTCGGCTTGGGCGACGACCGCCTCTGCAGAGCCCAGGGTTTGCAGCTCGGCGACGAGTGCGTCGAGAAGGGCGCGGGTCTCATTGATCTGACCCTCGACGAAGGAGATCGCTCCCGATGCTGTCTCACCCCCGCTGCGCAGATCCACTAGACGTGACTCGAGGTTGGTGAGTCGACTTTGGGCGATGGCCTGGTCGGTCTCGATGCGCAGCCGGGTCGCCTGGTCGGTGGCCCCTGCGGCACTCAGGGTGTCGAGACGGTCTGCGGTGTCTTCGAGACTTTGACGGACGTCGGATATCTCTGAATCCAGGAAGTCGACCTGGGCCTGGTCTACTGGCTGATTGGCAATCGAGAGGTAAGAGGCGACGATCGCGTCGTTGACCACCCGCGCCTGCTCCGGGTCACGATCAGTGACGAGAAAACGAAGCACGGCACTGTCACCGACAATCTCCGAGCTGAACGAATCACGCAGATCGCTCAAGGAAATCTCGAGCTCTTCGGCGACCGGGGCGAGGACGCTCTGGCTAGATGCCACGACATTGAAGCTCTGCAGATCCCGCTCGGCGTCACCGGATCCGGCGATGGTCACCACGACCTCGCTCTCGGCGGCATGAAGGGGTCGTATCGCGGCCAGAACTGTTGCCAACAGAGCAGTGCCGGCAACGATCGCCACCGCCACCCGAACGATGCGACGCCCGTGGTCGGTCAGCCCGACGCTGCTGCCGAAGCTGTCGTACCAATCCTTGATCTTGGTCCTCGAGACAACGCCGGCCGGCACCCGACGGGGATCGGGGATCGGCTCCAATTCGGTGCTCGCCGCCTCCGGCCCTGGCTCGTCCATGGGCTGTGGCAAGTGTGAGGTGAAGTCGTCTACCGGACCGGGCTCGGACTCGAGGTCTTCGTCGTCGAGATCGTCGTCCTCCGCGGGATCGACAAACAGCGTCGTTTCCGGTTCGGGCTCGTTCTCCGGCTCCG
>CAZRID010000034.1:0-15216 GCA_964600055.1 uncultured Acidimicrobiaceae bacterium | reverse complement strand
GCGATCAGATCGGCACGACGCCCGGTCAGCACAGCCAGGTTGCGAACCAGGTCCGCCTTCACCTCCCACCAGGTGCCGTCGAGAAACGCCGAGGTGCGGTTTCCAGTCTGCGTGATTGTGACCATTTTTCCGATCATGGTTTCCGGTCCGGTCGTGGGTGGCTGCATTCGAGCTTTGAACACCGCCCGGCCGGCGATGATGCTGGTGCCTCCCAACACGACGGCGCTGGGCAATAACACGGCCGGACTCACCCGCACGTCTCCTTCGAATAGAAAGAGGCCACTGACCAAGAGGGCGATCGTCCCCCCCGCCCCCAGCACACCGATCCCGGGCACGAAAAGCTCGGCAACAAACAGCCCGACCGCCAGGATGAAAAGGGCGATCCCGGCGCCTCGCACAGGGAGCACGCTCAAAGCGAAGAAGGCCAACACCAGCAGGATCACGCCGGCGATTCCGGAGAATCCCAGCCCAGGGTTGGCCGCCTCGTAGATAATTGCCAGGGTTCCGATCGAGAGGAAGACGAAAGCAAGGTTGGGATCGGCCAACTTTCCAAGCACCGACCGGAAGAGGCCCATATCGCGGCGCGTCACCGTGGCGTCCTCGGTCGCCAGCGTTACCCCAAGCGACTGAATCTCAAGGCCGTCGACCCGAACCAGCAAATCGTCCAAATCGTCGGCAACCAGGTCTACTACCCCCACTTCGACCGCCTCCCGGGCGGTGATCGAGCGGCCGTCCCGTACTGCCTGCTCGGCGAACTCGACATCCCGGTTGCGGCGTTCCGCTACCGATATGGCGAAGGCAGCAGCATCGTTGATGATCTTGTCAGTGATCTCACCACCTCCCAGATCGACCGGCGTTGCAGCGCCGATAGAAGGGGATCTAGCTGTCGCCCAGGAACCGGAACCACTGTCGCCCAGGAACCGGAACCGCGTCCACAAACTGTCGCCCACCAACCGGAGCCACAATGTCCAGTATGAGGCGGAGCCGCACAGCCCTTGGGCATCAGTCTGGCTTCAGAAGAGACCGAGGAGGCCGCGCCAACCGGCGCCCAGACATCAGAAAACCCAGGAGCGCCTGGGTTTTCCGTTGTAGCGGGGGCGAGATTTGAACCCGCGGCCTTCGGGTTATGAGCCCGACTGGTTACCAGCCTGCTCCACCCCGGGTCGGTGGACTGTCATGGTAGGCCCGGTTCGGTTGTCGAGTTATGACAAAAGCGGGCGTAGTCGGTCCTGGCCCGCAGGTTTCAGAGCATCGGCTTCAGGTGGTATCGGTCAACCAACTCGGGCACCCAGGTGAAATCGAAACTCAGGCCGTAGCGGTCGGCCAAGGCACCTATCGCAGCCACGTCTGGTACCCATTAACTGAGACAAACAGGTTGGCGGCCTCCTCGAAGTACCGCTCGAAGCCGGCGGGAGAGATGATCTCGATCATCCGGGCGGGTTCTGGCCCGGCGTTCCACATGGAGTGGACCTCATTGCGGGGTTTGGTTATATACCCACCGGGCCCGAGGGAGATCTCCCTGTCCCCGGATCGGAACCCGATCTCACCCTCGCCGGTGTTGTGGAACCTCAACAGGGTCCTGCGCCTCGGCGCCGTCTGCAACCGGATAACCGGATAAGGTGCGAGCGGTTGCAATCTCCAGCATCTCGCGGGTGTGGTTCACCTCCGCCTGGATGTCTGCGCCCTCGGACTTCGGGGTTTGGGGGGCAAGGGTGCGAACTGAAGGCACACGGGCGTAGGGATCTCAAGAATATGGCCGGTAGGGCTGAGACGACCGGTTGTTGCGTCTACGTGGAAAGTGGCGAGCGAATCCGAGTCCTGGTTGGCTGCGATGAGCAGGCCACCGTCCGGGGACAGTTGGAAGTCACGTGGTGTGCGACCCATGGTTGGGTGATCGGACACATATTCGAGTGTCCCGGTTGATTCCCGGAACGCGAACACCGCAATGGAGTCTGGACCACGGTTCGATCCATACACGAACCGTCCATCCGGTGAGACCCGGATGGCGGCGGCGGAATGCTCAGCTTGCCACTCGCCGGGAAGGGTCGAGCTGCTCGACAGAGGTTCGAGCCGGCCGTCGGACACAGCGAAGGTAGTGATGGTCGAAGCGAGCTCGTTGATCACGAAAGCGAACCCACCGGTCGGATGGAAGGCCATATGCCTCGGACCCGCACCCTGTGCCAGCCCGCTGGTGCTGTGTCGAATCAGGCGACCGTTCTCTTCGAGCACATACACGATGATTTCGTCGAGTCCGAGATCCGGCACGAACACTCGGCGGCGGTCGTCAAAGACAACCTGGTGGGCATGCGGACCGGACTGCCGGATGGGATGAGAGCTCGAGCCGTGATGTTGCACCACGTCGGTGGGATCACCGAGGCTTCCGTCATCTCGGATTGGATAGACGGTAAGTGATCCGTTCCGGTAGTTGGCGACCACGAGAAACCGGCCGGCAGGATCGATGGCTGCGTGACAGGGCTCTACTCCATGAGACGAGATGACATCGACAAGGTCGAGACCGTCATCCTCGGTGATGCGGAAACCTGTAACGCCACCACCGGCAACCCCCAGGAACTCGGCGGTCTCATTGACGGCGTATAGGTAGCGACCCGAGGGGTGGACCGCCAACCACGAGGGATTGCGCACGTTTCGGAGGGATTGCTTCGCAGTGATCATCCCGGTCCGTGCATCGATCTTGACGCGGTAGATGCCTTCGGCTTTACCGTCAACGTGGGGGAGCGATTCGGTGTACGTGCCGACGAAGAGATCAAGCGTGCCGGTGTCCGTGAGACCTGACCTCCTGGCGGCGGGACCATCGAATTCGGATGTCATCAGGTTCGATTCCAGGATTCGTTCTGACCGTAGTCGGCGAGCAACCCGGCAGCTTCGATACCGGAAACGGCAACGGCCTCGTCGTTGTCACCCGAATCTCCCGAAACACCGACAGCGCCGAGGATGTTGGCGTCAGCGTCGCGGATCAGCACGCCGCCCGCTCCGGGCACGAAGCGGCCTTCCGAAACGTCGGCCAGGGCTGCGAAGAAAGCTGGGGCATCTTGCGCCCGGCGCCCGAGGACTCGCCCCGGCACGCCCATACCAAGCGACGCCCACGCCTTCCCGATGGCGATGCCGACTCGAAGGAACTCAGATCCGTCCTCCCTCTTCAGGGCAACCAGATGTCCGCCTTCATCAAGGACGGCAATCGTCAGGTTGCCGAGCTTCATTCGCCTTGCCTCGTCGAGTGCTCGGTCGACGATGGTGGTGGCAGTGCTCAGCGTAAGTCGTGGCATATGCTTTTTTCCCATTTGTTCAGTCGTTCTGGCCGGGTCGGTCGTCTGGTCATTGGGGATCGGCGCCCTGTTCTCTGTGTTTCTCCGAACCGACACTCTGGGATGCCGGATGCCTTCTAATTCTCCTTTCTCATGTAGTCGAAACCTCCCCTCGTCGCCTGGAGCGCTGTCCGAGAGCGGCGAAAGCGCCGGCGCAGAGAAGCAGGGCGGGCACCATTCCGAAGGCTGCCCGGATTCCGCCTTGGTCGGCGATCCAACCAAGGGTCAGAGGCGCGCTGAGGATGGCAGCACCTGCAGCGAGGGAGACTCTGGCTGCAGCTGTGTCGGCGCGACCATGGGCCGCACTGAAGGCGCCTGTGAGCAGCATCGGAAACAGAGCTGAGATCCCGAGACCGGTCACGAACAGTCCGGCGACGTTGACCTCGGTAGCGTTCGCCAGCCAGAACACCAGCGAACCTGCCAGAGCGATGCCGAGGGAGAAAAGGAACAATGGGAAGGAGTCCACCCTTCTGGCGAGTCGGCTCGCAACAATCCGGCCGACCACAATGGCGCCGAAGTAAGCGGTCATCGAGAACGATGCCGTTTGCTCTTGGACTCGGCGAATGTCGACAAGGTAGCTCGCTCCCCACACTCCGATCGACCATTCGGCGGCAGCGCTCGGAATGAGCGCCGCCCAGTTGAACCAGTACGCGGCTGTCAGTCTCGGTCGGCGCTGACCCCGTGCCAAGGCTACGCTCGCCTTCGGGAGAGTCTCCGCCCGGCCAAGCAGTATCACGCCGAGCCAAACGGCGGCCGGAACCAGAAAGGCCTCCCGCCATCCGATTCCTGCAGCGACCAGGGCCCCCACTGTCGTCGCGGAGAGAAGGGCTCCGATGCTCCAGACCGTATCGGTCTCAGTTATGGCCACCGCAAGGTACCGGTCGTGCACGTCCGTCAGCGCCGATCGGATCGTCGCCAGCAGCGATGAGCCGCTCATTCCCATGATCAGGGCGCCGGAAAGGGTTGCCGCCGGGTGACGTCCTATTCCTATCAGCAACGCTGCGACCATCAGGCCGCCTCCAGCGGCCCAAAACAGGGTGCGCCGTCCCCAGAGGCGGGCGAGCCGATCGACGAAGAACCCGAGCAGGACGGTGCCACTGGCCATCGCGGTGTAGTGGAGACCTCCGATGGTGCGGCTTATACCGAGGTCGGCCCGTATCAACGGCATAGCCGGACCCATCACGTTGAGTACGTAACCCATGACCCCGGCCATCGCGTACATGACCAGCGTCAGCCGGTCCCTCCGGAATTCTTCTCTCGCGCCTACCGGCGGCAGAGGGAGGGGACGGGAGGCGGATCGGTCCGGGTCTTCTGAGTCACCTTGCATGCGATTGGCACCCACCCTGCACGCTAGATCACCGATACGCGCTGGTGAGCTCGTCGACCCTGGCGCGCTCGTCTTCGGTGAGACGCCACTCGGCGGCTGAAGCGTTTGCGGCAACCTGCTCAGGTTTGGTTGCGCCCGCGATCACCGAGGACACCACCTGAAAGAATGCCAACCACGAAAACGCCAGCTCCAACAAGGTGTGGCCGGCCTCGATCGCGAAGCGCTCGAGGGCCATTGCCGTGCGCACCTTGTCCTCATCGATGAACCGGTTCCGGTCCGGGATCTTGGCCAGACGCCAAGAGGGGTCCGCCTCTCGATCGGGGCGATACTTGCCCGTGAGAAGCCCTGAGGAGAGCGGGAAGAAAGGAAGGAGACCCAGTCGGTTCTGTTGGGCGGCGGGGACGACATCCCGCTCGATGCTCCTCGACACAAGACTCCACTCTGCTTGCGTTGAGACGAACCGCACCGTCCCGGCGGATTGAGCGGCTACCTCGGCCTCTTTGATCTGCTGGGCGTTGAAGTTGGCATGACCGATCTCACGGACCTTGCCAGCCGTCACCAGCTCGTCGAGGGTTTCGAGGGTCTCTTCGATTGGCACGGTCGGATCAGGTTTGTGGAGCTGGTACAGATCGATCCGGTCGGTATCCAGCCGGCGGAGACTGTCCTCGACGGCTGTTCGGAGCCATCGAGGCGAAGCTCCACCTCGGCCTTCGTCACCCTGGGGCATCCCGAACTTCGTGGCGAGAACGACCTGATCGCGTTTGGAGCCCAGAGCTCGCCTGAGTAGCGGCTCGGACGCCCCTTCCACTCCGTAGTAGACGTCGGCCGTATCGAAGAGCGTGATCCCGTGCTCGAGGGCGGCATCGACTACGCGAGTCGTTTGGTTCGCGTCGAGGTGGCGGCCGAAATTGTTGCAGCCGAGACCGACCACTGAGACCTGAAGCTTGCCAATGCTTCGATATTCCATGCGTCCCCCTGAACCGTGCTGACCTCGATCCGTCTACTTTACATGTGGCAGACTTGAGCCAGAGATATCGCCGAGGAAGGCGAAAGTGTTTTATCTAATGCCGCCGAAAGACGAGATTAGCCGCCGGCAAGGGTGAGGTGAGGCGACATCGGGATCGACACCCTCCAGTAGTTGTGATATCGTCGTTGTTAGTTTGACCGACCACTAGGAGGAATAGCATGCGAAGGCTGTTCGCGATCCGGTCGCAGAGGGAGCCGCGCTGGCTCGTTGTGATCCCGCTCGTTGTCGTTCTTGCCTTGATAGCCGCAGCCTGCGGTGATGGTGGTACGAGCGACGAGGAAACCACGACGACGACGGGTGGAACCAGTGCAACCACTTCAGGTGAGACAACTACGACGACGGGTGGAACCAGTGCAACCACTTCAGGTGAGACAACTACGACGGCGGCGCCGTCGGCTTCGGTCGAATTTTCCGCCGATCTGGTTCAAGCGGCCGAGGCTGCTGCGTTGGCAACTGTCGGCGGCGAGGCAATCGGCGGAACGGTGGAGGTGCAAGGCCACAACGGTGGTTTCGAGGCCGATCTCGTGGTCTCCGCGCTCAAACCGTTTGCAGATGCAACCGGTATCGACGTTCAGTACACCGGTGGCTCAGATCTTGGAGCGCGGGTCGAGACTCGCGTTCGGGCAGGAGACCCGCCGGACATCGTGCAGGATTCCGCAGCGGGCAACCTCGTACGGTACGCGAAAGAGGGGCTCCTCGTCGCAGTTGACCAGTTCATAGATCCTGGAGAGCTGCAGGCGAACTTCAGCGCAGGCATGCTTGGCGCGGTGACGGTCGACGGCACCATCTACGGTGTGATGTCGTCGGTGCACCCTCAGATGGTGTGGTACAACGCCAGGGCGTACGAGGGTCCGTTGCCGCCGGCGAACTGGGATGAGCTGATTGCCTTCTCCGAGGACTTGGTTGCCGAGGGCAGGATTCCCTGGTGCATGGCACTGTCGGCCGGCCCCAACACCGGTTTCCCAGACGCCTATTTAATCGAGGAGATATTTGTCAAGACCTACGGGGCCGAGAAACTCACTGCTTGGGCCCAAGGTGATCTCCCCTGGACCTCCCCGGAGGTCAAGGATGCTTTCGAACGGTTCGGGATCATCGGCACTCGCGACGAGATGGTGTACCCCGGAATCGCCGGATCCCTGGCGGCCCCGACCACAGAAGGACCGATTGGTCTCTTCGCCGATCCGCCCAACTGCCAGCTGTTTCACTGGGGGGAGTACACCGAGGGGATCATCAAGAACCAACGCCCTGAACTAGTGGCGATTGACGACATTGACTTCTACCCGCTTCCGGGTGTCAATCCGGAATATGCACTCCATGAGCAGGCCTCTGGATGGGCCGTGTTCGCCTTCAACGACATACCACAGGTCCGTGCTCTTTTGACCTACTGGGCTTCAGCGGAGTTCCAGTCGTTGTTGGCGAGTGCAGGTTCTTGGGTTCAGGCCAACAACAAGGTGCCACCTTCGGCGTACTCGACCCCGCTTCTGCAGAAGGCCGCTCAGCAGTTTGTCGATGCGGATGACATCGCCTTCGGGCCGTTCTTCGCAGCTTCGACCAACCTGCGGAGTGCGTTCCTGGAGGCGCTCATCAACTACATGCAGGATCCAGGCTCGCTGGATGCGGAGCTGGCTAAGGTCCAGGAGGTCGCCGACAGCGAAGCGTGAGTGGATTGTGGTAGCAGTCCAGGGTCCGAACGACATGTGGGTTGGGCCCCGGACACCACATGGGATGGCCTTGGTGGGGTCGCCAGGACATCTGAACGTCATGATGCTGCTGGCGACGCTGGACGTCTGTACGGCGATTCGCGATGGGCGACGTATGCGAGAGATTGAGGGGAGTCCGGCAGAATGTCCCTCGGTACGAGGTTGCTGCTTGCTGGCAGCGTCACCATCGCCTTTCCGTTCGCGCTGATCGGCTTCTTGGCGGCCGTCGAGGGCGGACTCAAGAGATTGGTGCGAAGGTGGGGTCGTCAGGGAGTATTTCGGCCCTGGATGTGGATGATTCCGGCCTTTCTGTTCATGGGGACGGTGCTCGTCTATCCACTCATCGCCACCATTCGGCTGAGTTTCTTTGACCGTTATGGGGAAGCGTTCGTTGGTCTCGAGAACTACCGATGGGCCTTCACCTCTCGCGATGTGATCTCGGTTCTCTCGAATACCGCCTTGTGGATCGTGCTGTTGCCTGTGTTGACGACGATCTTGGGTCTTGTGGTGGCGGTGCTCACAGACCGAGTTCGCTACGAACGCATCGCCAAGAGCATCATCGTGCTCCCGACTGCCATCTCATTTGTAGCGGCCGGCGTGATCTGGAACTTCATGTACCGGTTCCGACCGGCCGGAACTCCGCAATCCGGAACTCTGAACGCACTGTGGGTACTTGTGGGGGGTGAGCCCATCACGTGGCTGGTTGACAGCCGTACCGGGAATTTCGGCCTCATCGCTATCGCAGTCTGGATGTACCTGGGGTTCGCCACTTTGGTGCTATCAGCGGGGGTGAAGGGGATTCCTCAGGAGCTGGTCGACTCTGCCCAAGTGGATGGGGCATCTGAATGGCAGTTGTTCCTTAGGGTGAAGCTTCCACTCCTCTGGCCGGTCGTCGCCATCGTCCTGACGACTCTCTTCGTGTGGGCGCTCAAGATATTCGACATCGTGTTCGTGATGACAAACGGTCACTTTGGTACGGACGTCATTGCTCATCGGGTGTATCATGAACTATTCGAGGCCTTCCACCTCGGTCGTGGGAGTGTGATCGCAGTGCTCCTGTTTGTTGCGGCCTTTCCCATCATGGTGCTCAATGTCAGGCGTGTACGCAGGGGCAGCGGTGTCGCGGCCTGACTTGAAGGAACGGCAGATGCCTCCGCGAGGTTCGGCACTGCGCATCCAGTCTCGGGCCTATGCCTGGAGGCGTGCCCTCGGCAGGATCCCGGTGCACCTCACGCTGCTTCTCCTCTGCGCCATGTGGATCACACCCGTGCTTGGGCTTCTCACTACATCTTTCCGTCCGTTGAGTGATGTTGTTGACACGGGATGGTGGCAGATACTGGAGACCCGGAATGTCACGCTCGACAACTACCGCACGGCCTTCGATGTGGCGAACGTGGGAGGGGCCTTCCTCAACAGCCTCCTCATCACCATCCCCGCCAACGTCGGTTTGGTGTCGGTTTCAGCGGTGGCTGCCTACACGCTCTCGAAGATGAGGTTCGTGGGGAGGAACACAGTGTTCCTCGGTATCATCGCCCTGCTTGCCATCCCGCCCCAAGTGACGCTAGCTCCGATCTTTGAGCTGTTCAGTGCTTTGAGCCTCACCGGCAAGATCCCATCGGTGTGGATCTTCCAAGCGGGCTTCACGATGCCACTAGGGATCTTCATCCTCACGGCCTTCTTCGATGAACTCCCGGACGACCTAATCGAAGCGGCCGAGGTGGACGGCGCGTCGCCCGTTCAGGCTTTTCTGAGGGTTGTACTTCCTTTGGCCAAGCCCGGCCTGGTGTCGGTGTTGATCCTGCACTTCATCTTCTCCTGGAACGACCTGCTGATTCCGCTGATGCTGCTGCGCCCCGATTCGGCACCCCTCACGGTGGAGATCGCCGGACTCATGCAGCAGACGAGCACCGACAGCAGCGTCATCCTGGCAGCCGCCGCCGTGGTCTCTGTTCTCCTCCCCATGGTTCTCTTCTACAGCCTCCAACGATCGTTTGTTCGTGGGTTGACCAGCGGGGCGGTGAAGGGCTGAGCCATCATTTACGCGTCCTACGCGGGCGCCGTACTCAGGTGTTTCCCTTTCGGAAACCACTTGGGAAGCCTCCGGAGGCACAGCCGTCCCTCGAGCCTGACACGAGGAAGGGCAGGAACCCACCTGCTGTAAGCGGCACGAGCACTCGATTTGCAGCGCATCAGGTCAGCGAGGATTTGCGTGATGTGAGAACCGGAGCAACATCATGACAGAGCACAAGCCAGTCACCAGAGTGGGTATCGTTGGCTGCGGCGACATTCTGGCTGCGTACATGACCGGCTTCCAAAGGCTCTCCCGGCGGGTACAGGTGATCCGCTGCGGAGATCTCATTGTCTCGCGGGCGGAAGCTGCCGCAGCGGAGTTCGGGATCCCGAGATGGGGGGCCGTCGACGAGCTTTTCGCCGACGACGACGTAGATCTGGTCGTCAGCCTGACCCCGCCCGCAGTGCATACGGCGATCATCGAGGCTGCGGCAGCGGCGAGAAAGCATATCTACACGGAAAAGCCTCTGGCGCCAACCACCACCAAGGCTACGTTGGCCCTCGCTCAAGCCGAGAGCAGCGGGGTTCGCCTGGGGGCCGCTCCTGATACGTTTTTGGGCTCTGCCGGTCAGACCGCACGTGCTGTTATAGACCGTGGTGAGATCGGCGACCCGATCGGATGTGTCGCCTTCTCTCCATACAGTCGGGCAGAGCGCTGGCATCCGAACCCGAGTTTCCTTTTCCAGCCCGGCGCCGGACCCTTGCTCGATACCGGTCCCTACTTCGTTGCCGCTTTGGTCAATCTGCTCGGACCGGTTGCGACCGTCGCAGGCCAGACCCGGGTCGGACGCGCACCGCGCCGAATCCCGAGACCGGGGGGGTCGGTCGAGGAGATCTCGGTGGCCGTTTCAACCCACGCCACCGCCCTGCTCCGCTTCACATCCGGAGCCATCGGCACGCTCGTGACGAGCTTCGATATCTGGGATCACCGGCTGCCCGAGATCGAGATCTACGGGACAGAAGGGACCCTTGCCGTCCCGCATCCGAACTGGTACGACGGTGAGGTGAAGGTGAAGCTCCATGATGATCATGATTGGCGGGTCGTCTCGCCTGTGCTGCCACCCGTACAGCAGAAACCACACGAGAAGATCAGGGGCCTCGGTGTTCTCGACTTGGCCTACTCGCTCGAGAACGGATCTCACCGCACCAGCGGTGAATTGGCCCTTCACACTCTCGACGTGCTCGAAGCGGTCCAGCTCTCCAGCGACCAGCAGGACTTCATTGACATGAGCAGTTCCTGCTCTCGACCCGCACCGCTCTCCATTGACGAAGCGCTCGCCTGGTTTGCACAGGCTCAGTGATCGTTTACAACGAAACCGACCATCGTCCAGGGGCGGTGCGTCCGGTGGGCGAGCACCAGGTACTCGGCGACGATCAACGCTGGCTGATACCAATCAGTCGGTCGGCGGCCACAGAGCCTAACCTTCTGCTATCTATGGACAGAAGAGACCAGTGCTCGTATCTATTGAGCGACTACGAGGGCTTCAGCGCGGCATTTTGTCAAACTTCAGTCTGCAAAAAGCTGCAGTTCGGCGTAAATGGTTCGACAATGGGGTTCCATTGTGATAAGTTCGGCAGTAGGCCAGGTACATCAACAGCGGAGGTTCTACGGATATGAAATGGAGCGGTAGCTGAGAGCCGTTTTGCGCCTTCCGAAGTCTGGTCGCTTCAAACTCTGGCCCATTCGGGCCGTTTAACCAGAAGCCTGAGCCAACGATGTGAAACGACCTTTCCTAGCGAACTTGCAGAACAAGGAGCCTTTTCATGGAAACCAAGGGGAATCTCAAGTTCGGCGTTGACCTCATCACTCTTTACGACCCACCGTTCTGGGGTGTCACGGAATTCAACGATTTCTACGACAAGTCGGTCCTTCCTCCCGAGAAGTTCTGGGATCGGGCCCTGGACACGGTTGCAGAGGCCGGAATCGACGGCATCGAGATCACGTTTGGCCCTGGTCACTGGCGGAACGCTTTGGAGCGCTACGGATCCCCGCGCGCCTTTCAAGAAGCTCTCCAGAGCCGGGGTCTCGAACTGTGCAGTGGCTTCAACGCGGGGTTGGTGATTAATGGAGGATGGCACCCCGGAGACAGCGACGAGGAGATCCTCGAAGAAGTCGCCGCCTACTCGGAGTTCCTGCATGAAGCCGGCTGCGAGATCATGATCGCCGGACTTCCTCTGCGGCGCAGCTGGGACGCAGAGCCGCCGCTGTTCGTCGACGTTGCGTATGCCCAGGAGTTGGCCGGGGTTATCAACCGCATGGGCTACACGGCGGCGAAACATGGCGTCAAGCTGGCGATCCATCCCGAGACCCACGCCGTGTTCTGGCTGAAGCGCGATATCGACTTGTTCCTATCGCTCACTGACCCGGTGTATGTGTGGTTCTGCCCCGACACCTGCCATATCACGCTCGGAGGCGGTGACCCCATCGAGATCATCCGTAACCAGAAAGAGCGCCTGCTCATCGCGCATTGGAAGGACGCGAAGGGGACAGTTCCGGTCCAGTACCCAATCGATGAGAACATCTTCAAGTCTCACCATCCGCACATGGCTCGGGCCGGGCGGGGTGAAGTGGACTGGCGAGCGATGATTCGCCTGATGCGTGACATCCAGTTCAAGGGTTGGGCCATTCTCGAACTCGACGCAGCGGCCGACCCGCCGGCTCAAATGCAGGCGGCCCGGGAGTTCGTCGAGACAACGCTACTGTCGACGTATTCGTAGGCCACGGCCGAGTAGCCGGAGAAAGACCTTGCGAGTAGGCAGGATGTTGAGGAACGAGAGCGACGGAGACCTGGTGCTGGCCGGGCCTGCAGCGTGTTGGTGGCTCCTGCGGTCTGGCGAGGTGTAATGCGAGAACCTCTCATACCTGGATCGCCCGGCCACGTCCTAGCGTGTCTGCGCGACGGGCTTGCAAGCACCCGCCCGGGACTCGTCGAGAGCACCGGGATGTCCCGCAGCGCCTTGGCACAACGAATCGACGCTCTCATGCGCATGGGCCTCGTTGTCGAGGATGGGATGGGGCCGTCGACCGGCGGCCGTCGAGCCACAGGGCTCAGATTCGCACACGAGTCAGGGGTCGTCCCGGTCGCCGACCTCGGCGCTACCCATGGCCGCCTGGCCGTGACCGACCTGGCGGGGACCGTATTGGCCGAACATGCCGCTGATCAGGCGATCGAGGCCGGTCCGGTTGCCGTGCTGGGATGGGTCGGCGCAAGATTCGACGAGCTCCTCGAGGAGGCGGGACGAAGCCATTCCGAGGTCCGCGGCATCGGCATCGGTGTGCCGGGTCCAGTCGAGCACGCAGCGGGCAGGGCGATCTCACCGCCGATCATGCCGGGCTGGGATGGCTATCCGATCTCGGAGCACCTCGGCGATCGGTTCGGAGTGCCGGTTCTTGTCGACAATGACGTGAACATCATGGCGCTCGGCGAGTACTCGGCAAAC
Source organism: uncultured Acidimicrobiaceae bacterium (assembly GCA_964600055.1). Classification (GTDB taxonomy): domain Bacteria; phylum Actinomycetota; class Acidimicrobiia; order Spongiisociales; family ZC4RG35; genus JARDZU01. The sequence goes on along the minus strand of CAZRID010000034.1, from coordinate 2,328 downwards.
TGGCGCGACACTGTTGAGGACCTGCTGTTCATAAAGGTTGGCACCGGGATCGGGTGCGGCATCGTTGCCTCGGGTTCAATCCATCGCGGCGCCCAGGGAGCCGCCGGGGATCTCGGCCACGTGAGGGTGCCCGGGTTCGACGACGTAGTTTGCCGGTGTGGCAATGTTGGGTGCGTCGAGGCTGTAGCCGGTGGCCAGGCGATAGCCGATCGCCTGGCTGCACGGGGCTACGACACGCCCAACGCTCGGTCGGTCGTGAAGTTTGCCCTTGCCGGTGAGCGGGAGGCGATCCGTGAGGTCCGCGAGAGCGGCCGTGTCATCGGACAGGTGCTTGCCGCTGCCGTCAACTTCTTCAATCCCAGTGTTCTCGTGATCGGGGGTGACGTTGCCGAGGCGCACGAACAGTTGCTGGCCGGTATCAGGGAAATCGTCTACCAGCGATCGCTGCCGTTGGCTACTCGACATCTCCGACTGGTTCACTCAGGGCTTGGAGACAGCGCAGGCATCCGCGGTGCGAGTGTCATGGTGATTGACCGGATCTTGTCCCCGTCAGCCATCAACAAACTCATCAACGGGCATGCCACAAGCCGGAAGGCGACGTTGGGATACTGACTCGCCACAGACAACGAAGCGAAGCAATTCGAGACGACTGACCTCTCGGATCGGGTGGTCGCCTGGAATCCGAGAAAGGCGAGGAGCGCCAAGTGAACGATCAGGAGCGTCACCAGGAGATGCGGCGGCTGGGAGTTGGTTTTGTCGGCAGCGGATTCATCGCGAACTTCCATGCACAAAGCTGGGTTGGGGTTCGTAATGCCGACGTTGTGGCGATTCAGAGCCGCAACCGCGCGACGGCGGAGGCCCTTGCCGAGCGATGCCGCCAGTTAAACATCGGCGACCCGACGACCACCGACGATCTCGTGGAGTTCGTCAGAGATCCAAAGGTCGACGCCATTTGGTTCACAGCCCCTAACTACCTGAGGGTCGAGATGATCGAGACCATCTGCGAAGAGGTTGTGGCCGGTCGCGCGGAACTGAAGGGGATCGCCATTGAGAAGCCGCTCGCCCGAACGGTTGCGGAGGCTCAGCGGGTCGTCGACGCTATCGAGGGTGCCGGCCTCCTCGGTGGTTATCTGGAAAACCAGGTGTTTGCTCCTTCACTTACCCGTGCCCACGAGATCGTCTGGGCTCGAGGAGCGTCGATTGCTGGGACTCCGTATCTGGCTCGAAGCGCAGAGGAACATTCAGGTCCGCATCGAGCGTGGTTCTGGGATGGTCGCCGTCAGGGTGGTGGTGTCCTGAGTGACATGATGTGCCACTCTGTTGAAGCGGGTAGGTTCTTGCTTTCGCCTCCTGGAACCCCGAAGCAAGAGTGGCTACGACCCATTTCCGTAAACGCAGACATCGCTTCGCTCAAGTGGACCAGACCTGACTATGCAGATGAGCTTGCTGCGGAGTACGGCGATTCCGTTGACTATCGCAATCACCCCGCCGAGGATTATGCCCGAGCCACCATCACGTACGAAAACGCTGACGGTGACCGCGTAGTGGCCGAAGCATCAACTTCGTGGATCTTTGTCGGCGCCGGCTTGAGGCTTTCGTTCGAGCTGCTGGGACCCGAGTACTCGATGCAGGTCAACACGCTTGATACGCCCACGAAGATCTTTCTCAGTCGCCGGCTCCAGGGAGAGGAAGGCGAGGAACTCGTAGAGAAGCAGAACGCTGATCAGGGGCTTATGCCTCTTATTGAGGACGAGGCGCTTACCTACGGTTACACACATGAGAACCGGCATATGGTCGAGGCTTTTCGCCAAGGTCAAGTTCCTGGCGAGACGGTCCGCGATGGGCTGATCGTGAGCCAATTGTTGATGGCCGCCTACTTATCCGCCGAGCAAGGTGAAACGGTGCATCTCTCGAACGTGGATCTGACCTCGTTCGTTCCGCAGGTGGCACAAGGCATCTGGCGTCCCTGAGCCAGCAAACACCGACCCCATCAGCTCGGTCATTCTTTTCCGGGGCTCGGTTTCACCCTACCGAAGGCCCCCTGCCAGGCTAAACCCGGCCGACAAGGAACTCGAGATACTCGTCTACCAGCCCATGACCCAGCCGCAACGACACACCCCCGGGGCCGCCAGAGGACCGGACCAGACACGGCATCCGGCGTCGGAAACGTCAAAGGCCTCCACTCCCAGCAATCCGCCGATGTGGTCGAGGGCGGCGGCGACATGAAAATCGACGTGGGTGTCGACCCCGCCGGTCACGGCGGTAAGCACAGGGGAATCTACGATGGACATAAGGCCATCCCTTTCTCTCGTCTACGTGTTGTGAGGG
>CAZRID010000033.1:0-15697 GCA_964600055.1 uncultured Acidimicrobiaceae bacterium | reverse complement strand
GTCGACGCCACCGACCCCAGAGCTCTGGCGGCGGCCCTGATCGCCAGACCGGGAGTGCTCGGAGTTCAAATCGATGGGGATACTGTCCACATCGAGACCTCCGACGCCGGGGATCTGGCACGCCAGCTACCGGCTATCGCGGTTGAGAGCTCGATCGGCCTCTCCAAGGTCGAACCGGTCGACGAGTCTCTCGAGTCTGTCTTCCGCTATCTGGTCGAGGGTCACTAGTGGCCCTCGCCTTGCATCTCTACAAGAGGATCATGCGCCGGAGCCGGGTGATCGGCCTACTCGCCTTGTCTTCTGTCCCAGCGCTGGTCTTCTGGTTGGCCGGGTTTGACAACAACGAGGAGAGCCAGCTCTCCGAGCTCTTCACCGACATCGTCGCCTCGGTTGGATACACCTATGCCATCGCCGCCTTGATCCTCACCGTCGCCACTCTGCGAGACGAGCGAGACAGCGGCACCCTCCCCTACATCTACATGAGGCCGATCTCCAGGCTCAGTTTTGCGGCCCAGTCGATCGCGGCCGGGGCGGCGGCCGCCCTGGTGATCGGGATCGGTGGCTGGCTGGCAACAGTCGTGGCTTCCCTCGCGGTCGGCGCCGGTGCCTCTCTGGCCCTCCCCTCACTTGCGTTGTTCGCCGGGGCGGCCGTGGGCTACGCCGCCATCTTCGTCCCGTTGGGTTACCTGGTTCCCCGGTCGTTACTGGTCGGGCTCGGCTACATCATCGTGCTGGAGAGCATCCTGGCCAATGTCGTCACCGGTCTGGCCCAGTTCTCGATCTGGCGAATCGCTCTCTCCATCTACGCCGGTCTCGATGACGGGTTCGGTGACGTGGCGCTGGTGACTCTGGGAAACGTGACCCCAGGGGTCGGTGGTGGTGTGCTCAAGCTAGCCGTCGTGGTCCTGATCGGTCTCGCCGTCCTCACCTGGGCCCTCAAGAGGCGGGACGCCCTTTAGGAATCGTTCCTCCCCTCGGGCTTCTCGGTCACGCGTGGCGAGGATGTCCCCCTCCGGCCCTGGCGGGCCACCTCCCCCTCCGGGGGAGGAAACGGGACCTCCGTTTCTCTACACGTCGCCACCCCCTCCGGGGGAGGAAACGGGACCTCCGTTTCTCTACACGTCGCCACCCCCTCCGTGGGAGGAAACGGGACCTCTGTTTCTCCCCCCGTAGGGGGGAGTACGGCGCAGCCGGGAGGGGGGATCTGGGCCACGCCTCAGGGGGCGGCGCCTCGGGCCTCCACCTCCAGCCAGGCAACCCATGACGGGCTTTCCACCGTGGTCACCGAGCTGGTCGTATTGCCCTCGACGTCAGGGCTCGGGGTACAGGAGGCGATGACTGCCAGCGCCGCTCCCAAAGCACACGGCGCGGGCATCGACGTCATTCCTCGGGCTTCAGTACTCGTCGTCGGGGCGCCGTTGCTTCGACGGCTGCACCCGTGGTGGCTCATCGGGCATCTTCGGGTAATGGGGCGGCCAGGGGGCGTCCCCGAGGCCGTTCTCCTGGTCCCGAGCCACCCACTCCATCAGGGTGTCGATCCGGCCCGCCGACTCGTCGATGCCATCGGTCAGGTCGCCCACCGCCTCCCAGCGTTGGGCGAATGAGCCGAGAGGGAAGTCCTCGATGACCACATCGGCCAACTCGTCCCAGGTGATCGGTGTCGAGATGAAGCCCGTGGGCCTGACCCCGTACGCGGAGGAAACCGACTTGTCGCGGGCGTTCTGGTTGTAGTCGATGAACACACCGGTCCGCTCCTCCTTCCACCACTTGGTGGTGACCAGACCATCCATGCGACGCTCCAACTCACGAGCGGCGGCGAGAACGGCCCGGCGGGTCTGGAAGAAGTCCCACAATGGCTCGATACGGACATAGACATGGATTCCCCTGCTCCCCGAGGTCTTGGGCCAGCCAACCAGGCCCACCTCCTCGAGCAGGCCCCGCACCCCGGCCGCTGCCTCCTTCACCTTCTCGAACCCGAAACCCGGCGTGGGATCGAAATCGAAGCGAAGCTCGTCGGGATGGTCGATGTCCTCGGCCCGCACCGGCCAAGGGTGGAAGTCGAGACAACCCAGTTGAGCCAGGCGGACGATGTCGGCCCCGGTCCGGGGGACATTCATCACCCCGGGTCGCTGTGAGGGAAATCTGATCTGGACCGTCTCGAACGGGGTGTTCTTGGCAGCACGCTTGTGATAGATCGGGTCCTCGTCCACCGTCCCCATGTACCGCTTCAGCATCGTGGGACGGCCGAACAGCCCCCTGATCGCACCCTCGGAGACCAGCGCAAAGTGATTGGCAACGTCGAGCTTGGTCCAACCTCGCTTGGGGAAGATCACGCGACCCGGGCTCGAGATCCGGACCTCTTCGCCACCCACGCTGACGGTCGTCTCATCGCTCATTCGTTCCTAAGGTTGTGGTGCAGGAACACTAGGCAAAGCCAAGGGGGCCACAGAGTGGGTCTGGTGGAGACAGTCAGAGAGTCGGTGATCGGGAAGGACACCGCGGTGGCGACCCCGTTCGGGCTGCGCCGGGTGACATACGCCGACTACACCGCCTCGGGACGTTCGCTCTCCCTGATCGAGGACTTCATCCGCAACCAGGTCCTCCCTCTCTACGCCAACACCCACACCGAGACCTCGGGCACCGGCTTGCAGACAACCCGGTTCCGGGAGGAGGCACGCGAAATCATCCGTCGCTCGGTTGGGGCGATCCGTGATGAGCACGCGGTGATCTTTGCCGGCAGCGGCTCCACAGGGGCTGTGGACCGGCTGGTGGGTCTGCTCGGGATTCGGATCCCCAACGGACTGAACAAGACCTATGGCCTCGAGGATCGGATACCGACCGACGAGCGACCCGTGGTGTTTGTCGGGCCCTACGAGCACCACTCCAACGAGCTTCCGTGGCGGGAGTCGATTGCCGATGTGATCGAGATCAAAGAGGATCCCGACGGGCACATCGACCTGGTCGAGCTGGAGTCGAGACTGATCGAGTTCGCCGGTCGGCCGTTGCGAATCGGTTCCTTCTCCGCCGCCTCGAACGTGACCGGCATCATCTCCGACACTTCGGCGATATCCCGTCTGCTCCACGCCCACGGCGCCCTCTCCTTTTGGGACTTCGCCGCCTCCGCCCCATATGTCGAGATCGAGATGGGCTCGGGGGTCGCTGGCGACGGCGTCTACAACGACGCCATCTTCATCTCGCCGCACAAGCTGATCGGCGGGCCCGGCACCCCGGGGGTGCTCGTGGTGCGACGTGACCTGCTTCGCAACGAGGTGCCGGTTGTGCCGGGAGGGGGGACGGTCCAATACGTGACCACGGATCACCACAGCTACATAAGCGATCCCGAACATCGGGAGGAGGGGGGCACCCCGGCGATCATCGAGTCGATCCGGGCCGGTCTCGCCTTCCGGCTCAAGGAGACCGTGGGCGTCGAGACAATCCGTGAGCTGGAGCACGGCTTCATCCAGCGAGCCATTCACTCCTGGTCAGAGAACCCAAGCATCGAGATCTTGGGCAACCCCAAGGCCGACCGTCTCTCCATCGTCAGCTTTGTCATCCGCCACGGCAGCCGGACCCTGCATCACAACTTCGTGGTGGCACTGCTCAACGACCTGTTCGGGATCCAGGCCAGGGGTGGTTGCTCCTGCGCCGGCCCTTACGGGCACCGACTCCTCAGGATCGACCACGAGACCACGCTCCGGTTGGAAGAGGTAGTCGCCAACGGCTGCGAAGTGATCAAACCGGGCTGGGTCCGGGTCAATTTCAACTACTTCATCGCCGAGGAGGAGTTCACCTACATGCTGCAGGCGGTGCATCTCATCGCCGATCAGGGATGGCGTCTGCTCCCGCTCTATCGGTATGACGCTGGGACTGCTCTCTGGCGCCACCGAGACGGTCTGCCCAAACCACCGACCTCGCTCACCGACATCGATTTCACCACCGGCAAGGAGATGGCACCTCCTGTGACGGCGCCGATCGACGAGCTCGGCACCTACCTCGTCGATGCGAAACGGGTCCTGGCCGAGGAGCCAATGGCCGGAGGAGATTCACCCGACCTCGGCCGCGAGGGGGAGCGACTGAGGTGGTTTCCCAATCCGTCGGAGATTGAGCCATGACCGAGCCTGTCGAGAACCCAACATCGGCAGATCTCGAGACCTGGCACCGAACATTTGCCCCCCGGGCCTTCAACCAGACCTGGAGCATGCTCGACATCGAGGACCCAGCACGTGAGGAGGAAGAGGCCATGCTGGCCTCCACATTCGCTCAGCGATACCACTGGTACGAGGTGGGAAGCCCGCGTCAGCGGGCCATCGCCGACTGGCAGGTCTCCCGGGTCGCCTCCGTGCTCGGGTATGCCGAGCTTGCCCTCCGGTTCGGCGAGCGCTCGCTGGCCACCTGCCTCGACAACGACCTCGACGCCTTCGTCACCGGCTTCGCCCACGAGGCGATCGCGCGTGCCGCCGCCGAGGTTGACGACATCGACACCTTCACCGAGCATCTCGAGACGGCAAAGGAGAAGCTGCTCGAGATCGAGGATGCCGAGGATCGGGATGTCCTGGAAGCCGATCTGACGGAGATGTCAGAGAGATAGCTGCTTTATTGCCGGCCGACTTCGCCCTTCGGTCAGGGTCAGACATCAAGCGGGTTCAAGTACTCCCTTCCCCACACCTCGGGCGAACAGACGCCGGTCGGCCGGGGCTGCCGCTCCAAGGAGAGGTTTCTGGCACCTACTTATAGAACGGCAGTCTCTTGAACACCTTGGTCAGTAACTCCACCATCCGCGTGTATCGCTTGCCGCTGATGCCGCCAAACGGGGAGTAGGCGGGGATCAGTCGCTGGGTCGCCACTGTCTGGGACTCGGTGAACTTGAGGATCCCCTCCACACCATGCCGTCGACCCAGCCCCGAGTTCTTCATGCCACCCATCGGCGCCTCGTGTGATCCCCAACTAGCCACCAGACCGTCGTTGATGGTCACCGAGCCCGACTCGAGACGGTTTGCGATGTCGAGTGCGTTAGTCGTGTCCCTGGTCCAAAGACTGAAATGGAGACCGAATTCGGAGTCATTGGCCATGCGGATCGCCTCGGAAGGATCCGAGTAGCCATAGATCGCCGTCACCGGGCCAAAAGTCTCGCCGCGGCAGATGCTCATCTCCTCGGTGACGTCGGTGAGGACCGTCGCCGCATAGAAGAGGGGCCCGACGTCGGGCCGCGGCTTGCCACCGGCGAGCAACGTGGCGCCCTTGACCACGGCATCCTCGACATGGGAATGCACCCGATCGAGCTGCGCCTGGTCGATCAAGGAACTGAGCTCACTGGAGAAGTCGAACGCTGCCGTCATCGGGGCGGCCGCCGAGTAGGCGACGAACTTCTTGGTGAACTCACCCCGTATCGACTCGTGGACGTAGACCCGCTCCATAGCGACACAGGTCTGGCCGGCGTTGGCGTAGCTGCCGGCGGCGAGCTCACGCACCGTACGGTTGATGTCTGCGTCAGGAAGGACGATCGCTGCGTTCTTTCCCCCGAGCTCCATCGAGCATCCGATCAATCGCCGACCTGCCATCTCGGCGATATGACGCCCGACCTCGGTCGATCCCGTGAACATGATGTAATCGACCTCGTCGACGATGGCCCGGCCGATGGGAGCCCCTGAGCCGGTCACGACCTGCACGAGGTCACGGGGCACCCCGGCCTCCTCCAGAAGCCCGGCGCCGAACAGGGTGGAGTAGGGAGTCTTCTCGTCGGGCTTGATCATGACCGCGTTGCCGGTGGCCAATGCCCCCACGGCGTCGCTGAGGCTGAGGTTGAACGGATAGTTCCAGGGGCTGATGAAACCGACCAGACCCTTGGCATGGCGGTACTCGTAGGTCTTGGTGAAAAAGGGCATCGCACCCTGCCGTCGTTTCCGCCCTGTCACTCTGGGGGTGACATTTGCGAAGAAGCGGGTGACACCAGCCGTGTCGACCACTTCCTTCCATGCATCGAGTCGGGCCTTGCCACCTTCCAGCTGGATCAGATCGGTCAGCTCGTCAACATGGTCCAGGAGGAGATCGTGGAACCTGAGCAGGATCCGCGCCCGTCTCCGGGCTCCCATGGCCTCCCACGCCGGTTGAACGACACGCGCTCGCATCGCCGCATCTCGCACATCGTGATCGGTGGCCTGGGGGACCGTCCCGATCATTTCGAGGTTGAACGGGGCGAGGATCTCGATCTCCTGACGCCCACTTCGAGAGACGTCCACCCGGTCCTCCAACTGTCTCAGCCGAGCACCACGGAGATTGGGTGTCAGCCGGTCCGACTCGGTGGTGGTCATGCCGTGAACGGTACCTCCGACGTCCCCTAGCCTGACCGATGGCAGCACCCGCCACGAGAGAGGGCATGATGATCGACGTCGAGACTTGGGTCGAGGTATATGGCCGGGCCTGGGAGACAGCCGATGAGAAGGCCGCTGCCGATCTGTTCAGCGAAGATGCGACCTACCGATCGAACATCTTCGAAGAACCTCATCTGGGCCGAGCGGGTGTCGAGGCGTATTGGAGACAGGTCACTTCGACACAGCACGACATCGAGGTGACGATGGGACAGCCAATCATCGAGGGGAACCGGGTCTCTGTCGAGTTCTGGACCAAGATGGACAACGGAGGGGCAGACGTCACCCTGCCCGGGTGCCTACTTCTCACCTTCGACGACGAGGGCAAGTGTCAGAGTCTCCATGAGTATTACGTCTTCGCAGAGGGCCGACTCGATCCCCCTCCGGAATGGGGTGGCCACGTCTCGTAGGCGGGCCCTGTTGTGAGCAAGCCGATCGAGGACTATGCCGTCATCGGGGACACGGAGACGGCGGCTCTGGTGGCCAGCGACGGGTCGATCGACTGGCTCTGCCTCCCTCGTTTCGACTCGGGGTCGTGTCTGGCCGCCCTGCTCGGCGACGAGGACAACGGACGCTGGCGGATCGCTCCCAACGGGACGTTCAAGACAGTGCGACGCCAATACCGGCCCGGCACCCTCATCCTCGAGACTGAGATGGAGGTCAACGGCGGCGGGACAGTTCGCATCATCGACTACATGCCGATCCGGGGTCGGGACGGTGGCAACAACGCCGATCTGGTCCGGATCGTGGAGGGCGTGAGCGGGCGGGTCAACATGCGCATGGATCTCACCATCCGTTTTGACTACGGCCATCTCGTCCCCTGGGTGACCCGGGCCGATGGTCGACTCCTGGCAGTTGGCGGCCCCGACGCCCTCTCTCTCACCACACCGGTTGAGACTCACGGCGAGAACCTGACGACAGTGGCCGAGCTCCTGGTCTCGGAAGGCGATCGGGTGCCGTTTGTCCTCACCTGGCACCCCTCCCACCAACGAGAACCGTCGCCGATCAACCCGGAAGAGGCGCTCGAAGACACCGAGAAATGGTGGCGCGATTGGACCGACGCCAGCAGCTACCAGGGCGAATGGCAGGATGCCGTGCATCGCTCGCTGATCACCCTCAAGGCGCTCACCTACGGCCCGACCGGTGGGATCGTCGCCGCTCCAACGACATCGTTGCCGGAGACCATCGGTGGTGCCCGCAATTGGGACTACCGGTTTGTGTGGCTTCGTGATGCCACCTTCACCCTCCAGGCCATGCTGATGGCAGGGCATCGCCGCGAAGCGATTGCTTGGCGAGACTGGCTGCTTAGGGCGGTGGCCGGTGATCCCGACGACCTCCAGGTCATGTACGGGGTTGCCGGTGAGCGCCGGCTCCCGGAGTTGGAGCTGGATTGGCTGTCGGGTTACGAGGGGTCACGCCCGGTTCGAATCGGCAATGCCGCCCATCACCAGATCCAGATCGATGTCTACGGCGAGCTGATGGATGCCATATACACCGCCCGGCGGTTGGAAATGAAGCCGGATGAGACTGTCTGGGACCTGCAGAAGTTGCTGCTGGAGTCTCTTGAGGGAAAATGGGAGCAACCTGACAATGGGCTGTGGGAGGTGCGAGGCAACCCACGTGAGTTCACGCATTCCCGGTTGATGACCTGGGTCGCCTTCGACCGGGCGGTCAAATGCATCGAGCAGTGGGACCTGGAGGGTCCGGTGGACCGGTGGCGGGAGCTCCGTCACCAGGTGCGGGCCGAGATCGAAGAGCGAGGGTTCGACGCCGAGCGCAACACCTTCACCCAGTCCTATGGCTCGCGCGGTCTCGACGCCTCACTCCTTTTGATCCCCCAGGTTGGGTTTCTCCCCCCAACCGACCGTCGGGTGTTGGGCACGATCGAAGCGATCGAACAGGAGCTGTCCATCGATGACAACCTCATCCTCCGCTATCGCCCCGAGCACACCGACGATGGCCTACCTGGCGATGAGGGAGCGTTTCTCCTCTGCTCGTTCTGGTTGGTCGACGCCCTGGCCATGGTCGGCCGGGTAGACGAGGCCAGGAGGCGCTTCCAACATCTCCTCGACCTACGAAACGATGTCGGGCTGCTGGCCGAGGAATACGACCCCGTCTCGAAGCGGATGTTGGGCAACTTCCCCCAGGCCTTCAGCCACCTCGGGCTGATCGCCTCCGCGTACAACCTGATCCCGGGCGAACACGGGCCGGCCAGGGACCGAGCCTCGGACACATGAAGGCGGTCACGGTCGCACCTGGGGTCTCCGATTCTCTCCGCCTCGAAGACTTGGAAAAGCCAACCCTCGGTCCCGACGAACTACTCGTGGAGGCGATACTGGTCGGGATCTGCGGCACCGATCACGAGATCCTCGACGGGGAGCTGGGCCGACCCCCGCCGAGGAAAGAGCGCATGGTGATGGGCCACGAGGCGTTGGGTCGGGTGGTCCAAGCGCCCGACGCCAGTGGTTTTGTGACCGGCGACCTGGTGGCGCCCATCGTGCGCAGACCCGACCCGGTGCCTTGTGCCAACTGCGCCGCCGGCGAATGGGACATGTGCCGTAACGGTCTCTTCACCGAAGCAGGCATCCGAGGGCTCGATGGGTACGCCTCGGAAAGCTTTGTCCTGCCCGAAGAGTTCGCGATCAAGGTCGACCCCGGGCTGGCTCATCTGGGCGTCCTGGTGGAACCGGCCAGCGTGGTGGCCAAGGCATGGGAGCACATCATTCATATCGGGAGTCGGGCGCAGTGGGAGCCGGGCCGGGTGTTGGTAACGGGAGCTGGCCCGATCGGTTTGCTCGCCGCCCTGGTGGCCACCCGATACAGCGATGACGTCCACGTCCTCGATCGTGTGACCGAAGGGCCAAAGCCCGACCTGGTTCGGAATCTCGGTGCCACCTACCACAGCGAGGGCATCGCCGACATCGAGAAGGGGGTGGACGTGGTGGTCGAGTGCACCGGGGCTGGCGAGTTGGTCTTCGCAGTCATGAGCCACACCAGTCCCAACGGGATCGTCTGCCTCACCGGTGTCACCACGGTCGGCCGTCATCTCGTTGGGAGCAGTCTGGCCCGTGACCTGGTGCTGGAGAACGACACCGTGTTCGGCACGGTCAACGCCAATCGCCGTCACTACGAGGAGGCGGTCCGGGTGCTCACCGAGACCGACCACTCATGGTTGGAGAGACTGATCAACCGCCGGGTACCCCTGGATCGCTGGCAGGAGGCCTACGAAAGGCAACCTGACGATGTCAAGACGGTCCTCGAATTCGGGTAGCGCGCGCCACCCAACGATCGGGGTTTCGACCCGGGCCGGGGCCACCATGTATGCCATGGAGCACCGGTTGTTGGAATGATGACGTGCCTCGAAAAAGACGGGGTGATGCAGCCGGCGAGCGGTACCGTGATCGTGATTCATGCCGTCAACAGCTTCCAACCAGGCGGCGTCACGACGCCCGAGCGCCACAGTCATCATCTGCGCAGTGGTCGTCATGTCCCTGGTGGGAACCGCCCCAAAGACAGCTAGCGCGGCTATCCCGGGCGTCTCCGCGACCATCAATGAGCCCAGCCCCAACCCGGTCCCGGCCGGTTCGACTGCCGGCACCAGTGCTCAGTTCTCTCTGGCAGCCGACACCGGACCGATCTCGGTATCAATCGAACTGCAGGGCCCGGCCGGGTTCGGGTCGCTGCGCCTCGACGCGGCAGGAACCACGTCGGAGCTGACTGGCTGTGTCGAGTCGGCGACAGCCGTCACCTGTGACTGGGACGGACAGAGTGCCAATAGCCCACAGACTCTTGCGGTGTTCATCGACGTCGACGAGTCGGTCCCCCCAAACACGGGGGCCAACCTGGCAGCCATTGTCACAGCCGTGGCGCCACCGGACACTGACACCTATGCCACCGCCGGCATGTTCACCAGTCCGCCTCTGGGAACGACCAGCCTGTCGGGAATCGTGATAACGGAGGGTGGAACCCCTGTCGAGAACGCGTGCATCTTCGTCCTCTCATCGCCGCTGTTTGTATTTCAGGCCATTACCGACTCAGCGGGGAATTGGGCAGTCAACGATCTGCCCGACACGTATTCCTTCGCAATCGGTGTTGTCCCGCCATTCGTGGGCACCTTCGGCCCATGCGCCAACAACGGCCCGCCGCCAGTTCCGGGACCAGGTGAGCTACAGCCCGTGTTCTTCGACAACATCTGGATCGACCTCTCCGATCCCGCGTTGACGGGCGGATTGGGTGATCCATATGTCTTCGCGGTCAACGCCGGAGCCACCGTGTTCTCGTCGAGCGCATCAGGGCTCGAGACCTGTCTCAGCGCGGCGCCGCCTGAGGCGATCCCTAGACCACCATGCATCGCCGCTGTATCCACCACCACGACCACGACCACGACCATGGCGTCGACGACTACCACGGCGTCGTCCGACGTGGGCGCAGGTGGTGCCACGACCACAACCGCGGCCGTGTTGGACACCTTGCCGCTCACGGGGTTGGCCATCGGCTCATTGCTGGTCCTATTTGGAGCGGCAACGCTCTTCGCCCCCCGGGCGTCGCCCAAGTCTGACCGACACCAGTAGGGAGGTCGGCAAGAGCCGGTGTCTGAGAGAATCAGGCGATGCCACGCCGCAACCGAGTTGACCCCTGGGGCGACCTCCATGCCGTAAACGGACGGGGCATGTTCACTGGGAACCGGGGTTGTCTGATCAACGACGCTGAAGAGGTGGTGCGTCATCATCGCGGTCAGCTGTGGATCACCTGTCTCACCGAGTTCCGGGACTGGCGGGTTCAACTCGCCCGACCCGGACGATGGACGCCGATCTTCTTCCTCGACGACGCGGTGGCCTTGGCCGCCGGGCACCGGCCGTGCGGCCTGTGTCGCCGTCAGGCATATGAGAGTTATCGGGACGCCGTGACGCGGGCGGAGGGGGTGGACCGGCCGCTCGGTGCCCAGGATCTGAATCGACGTCTGGCTGCGGAACGGCACCGTCCAGGCGGGGTCTCGACCGTGCCGCCGACCGCATCCTGTGGAAAACGGAGATCGGTCGTCTGCCCAACGGTACGGTGATCGTCGATGGCGACCACCGGCCGCAACTAGTCCTCGACGACCGGCTGCTCAGATTCACCTTCGCCGGCTGGGACCGACCGCTGCGACGCCCCCGGAGCGGGCAGGTTCAGGTGCTGACTCCTCCCACATCGGTGGCTGCGCTCTCCAACGGCTGCAACCCGGTTCTGCATCCGACCGCTTTGGGGTGACGACGCTGAATCGGCCCCGCACCATGTTGCGGCTGGATCGTCAGTCGAGGGGCCGGTCGTATACCGCTTCGAAGTCGACGAGCTCGAAACCCACCCGCTGGTAGAGCTGGAAGGCACCCGTGGGATTCTCGGTGTGCACGCCGAGGGCGGCCTCCGTCATCCCCCGGTCGCGCAGCTCGCGCATGCTCTCGCACAGCAGCGCGCCGGCGACGCCGCGCTTGCGCCAGTCGCGTGCCGTGGCGATCTGCTCGGTGTAGCCACGCCGACGTCCCTCCGCCTCGTTCTCGGCGTGGTTGATGTAGCTCTTGACCTGGCCCACGACGTGGTCGCCATCCCAGGCGATCTTCCACAACGACTCGTCGCGCAGCGGATCGTCATAAAACTCGGTCCAGTCGGCTTCGGTCGGCTCGACGAAACCCCAGTGGTCACGCATGGCCTCAACTTCGGCCTCCCAGATGCTGCGGATCTGTGCCGTCTCGACTGGCCGCATCTCCAGGCCATCAGGCAGCGAGAGCGCGGGGATGTCGTCGAGGTGGGGACGCACCATGAACGCTTCGAAGGTCGTGGCTCGGTAGCCCAACTCCTCCAGCCACTCGGCCTCGCCACCCACCGGCTGCCGGCCGGGTCCGGGGTGTCTTGCGAACGCCCTGAAGACGCTCCCTTCACCACCGAGAGTCGCTGCGACCTCTCGGGCGCGCTGCTCGAGCCCTGTCATCACGGCCGAGTACATCTCTCGATTGCGGTGGTCGGGCTGGACCGGCGCGAAGACGAAATGAGTGCGGTATCCCTCGGAGGTGTCGTCCCACTGCGTGCGGGCGTAACCAATCGGCCCATCGTCACGGTGGAACAACAGCACGATGTCTTGGGCCGGATCGCAGCGGGTGAGGTTGGCGTAAGAGTTGTCGAACTCAACGAGGGTGGCCATCTCCGTGTCGCCGTCGGAACGGCGGTAGGCGTTCAGGATGTCGACCATCGCCGCGTGGTCCTCGGCACCGCGGTAGGCCCTGGCCGTGTAGCCCGTCGGCAAGGCGATCTCCACCGCCGCCACGGTACTGAGGAACGTCGAGCGATGACCTGGGATTTCTCCGCGACACGCACGTCGAGAGGAGCATGAGGGCACGAGGCGGGCCAGACTGCGTTCCAGGCAAGGGAGGCGATGACACGGGTGACCGAAAGAGAGACGACCGGCGACCAGCTCCGGGCGAGGGCTGATCTGATGACACCTATGGCGTTGCGGGTGGCGGCGACACTCGGCGTGGCAGATCGGATACGTGAAGGGCTGCGAACTGCCGCCGAGATCGGCCCGAACGTAGGCGCCGACCCTGACGCGTTGGATCGGATGCTGCGCCACCTCGTCTCTATCAACGCGTTCGACTGTGATGAGCTCGGCCGGTACTCATTGACGGCTCAGGGCGAGTCGCTGTGCGATGACCATCCGTCGGGTCTGCGGAGACTGTTGGACATCGACGGTGCTCTCGGCCGTGCCGACTTGGCGGCCGTCCAACTCCTGCACTCGATACGTACTGGTGAGGCCGGCTTTCCCGCCCTGTACGGACTTTCGTTCTGGAAGGACCTGGCTTCAGACCCCGAACGCACTGTGCGGTATGACCGGCAAATGGGCTCCGACGTCGCCCTGTGGGCACCGCTGGTCATCTCATCGTATGACTGGGGGTCGTTGAGGCATGTGATCGACATCGGAGGCGGCAACGGCACCTTGCTGGCCGCTCTGCTCGACGCCTTTCCGCGGTTAAAGGGCACGGTGTTCGACCAGCACGTCACCTCTGAGGCAGCACTAGCCACATTCGAAGCAGCAGGAGTCGCCGACCGAGCCGAGATCATCTCGGGCGACTTCTTCGCACCACTCCCATCCGGCGCTGACGCCTATCTCCTCTCGGCCATTCTCCACGACTGGAACGATGAGGACGCCCGTACCATCATCGGTCACTGCGCCGAGGCTGCGGGCTCCACCGGCAAGGTGTTCGTCATCGAAAAGACCGGACCCGACGGCGAGTCTCCCTCCACCGCGATGGATCTACGGATGCTCCTCTATTTCGGTGGTCGCGAACGAAGTGCCACTGAGCTCACAACACTCGCCGTCAACACCGGACTTGCCCTCGTTGCGATCCATCCTGCCGGAGACCTCTCCGTCATCGAGTACGCAGCTTCACCCCGATGAGCATTTCGCAGAGCTTCAAGACGGTGGTCACAACTGATGCCAGAAGTCGGGTGCTGGTGCCGGTCCCCTTCGACCCCGACGACGTGTGGGGCACCAAGCCACAACATCACGTGGCAGGCACGGTCAACGGGATGGGGGTGAGGGCTGTCATCGAGCCGCTCCACGACGGAGGTGGCATCCTGCTCGGGCCCGCCTGGCGCCGCGACTGCGGGATAGCGCCCGGCGACGAGGTCCAAGTAGTCCTTGCTCCGGAAGGGCCGCAGCGAGGAGATCTCGCCCAGGACTTCGCCGCTGCCCTCGAGTCCGAGCCACAAGCGGGAGCCTTCTTCGACTCGCTGGCCCAGTTCTATAGGAATGCCTATCTGACATGGATCGACGCCACCAAGCGGCGACCCGAAGTGAGCGCCGCTCGCATCGAGCAGACGATCGAACTTCTGAAGGCCGGGGTCAAACAACGCCCATAGGGGTCAGGGCCGTGCCCTGGGCTCATGAAAGCGCCAGGGTATAACCTGCCAGGAGTGGTTTCGGGTCAACTGCCCCCACGGGTCGAGCACGCAAGCTCGCTGCCATCCTGGTGGCTGATGTTGTCGGCTCCAGCCGGCTCATGGAGAGCGCAGCTCCTCGCAGTCCCCAAACATCGTGCCGGTATCGTCATCCTCACCAACGGCGACGATGGCCAGCCGGTTCACACCGAGATCGGTTGCGCTTGGATGGCTTGGATCGCCGAAGTCCCAACGGTCGAGACTGTGTGTCCTGAATGACGAACGCGTTAAACGGGTAAACGCGTCAGAGGGAGCCCGACATGGCCCGCCTGCAGTACAAGATGTTTGCGACACCGGATGAAATCCGCGCCTTCCCGAACGGGAGGGCCGAGGTCGTAACCCTCGACGACACGTCGGTCGGCCGTGCCGTGTATGAACCTGGGTGGCGCTGGTCGACTGACATGCCTCCAATCGTCGGGACGGCCAGCTGTCAGCTGCACCACCTCGGTTACTCGATCTCGGGTGCGATGCATGTGGTTCTGGACGACGGTGAGGCCCTCGATATTCCACCGGCCTCCGTTTTCGAGATCCCGCCGGGTCACGATGCCTGGGTCGTCGGTGATGAGCCATGGGTGACCGTCGAATGGACGAGTGCCCGAACCTTCGGGGTCGCCCCGGAGGGACCTGGCGATGGTGTTCTCGTTACCGTGATGTTCACTGACATTGTCGATTCGACACTGACCCTGCAACGAATAGGCGACACGGCTTGGCGTGAGCTCCTGCGCATTCACAACACCCTCCTTCGTGGCGAACTGAACGTGTATCGAGGGCGTGAGGTCAAAACGACCGGTGACGGATTGCTGGCTGTATTCGACAGCGCAGCGCGCGCCGTCCGCTGCGGTGCGGCGCTGACACGAGTCGCCCGAGACGCAGGCCTGCCGATCCGTGTCGGTCTCCACACGGGCGAGGTCGAGTTTCTTGATAGCGATGCCCGCGGCCTCGCCGTCCATGTTGCAGCGAGAGTCATGTCCCTTGCCGGGCCGGACGAAGTTCTTGTGTCGTCGACGACGCATGCCCTCCTCGAGGGGTCCGGGCTGTCATTCGAGGATGGCGGGATCCACGAGATGAAGGGTCTGCCCGGCCCGCGGAGTGTGTTTCGCGTGATAAGTACGGGCGCCGGGGAGTAACTAACCGCATCATTGCGGTTCCGAGCCAACCCTCTCCGCGAGCGTCAGTTCTGCGCCAGCGTTTCGAGGACCGACTTGACAAAAGATGCCACCAGCCTGCATTGTCAACGAACGACGCGACGAACTTGGAGGCCGAGTCGGGTGCGACACCGAGATCGTGGACTGCGCTTCCTCCAGCCGTCCGGGGTCCAAGGGATGACCCTTTGCACTTCCTTAATAAAGCTTCCAGAACACCTGGCA
>CAZRID010000032.1:0-15772 GCA_964600055.1 uncultured Acidimicrobiaceae bacterium | reverse complement strand
GGGGTAGCTTGCTCACAACGGCGGAGTTACACGCTTGTAACCCGGAGGACTTTCATGACCCAAGAGCCGGAATTGGGCTATCGCGCCCCACAGGTATGCAAGCTGGTCGGGATCACCTACCGACAGCTGGACTATTGGGCGCGCACCAATCTGATCCGCCCCTCGATTCAGTCGGCGACCGGTTCCGGGTCGCAAAGGCTGTATTCTTTCTCCGACGTGGTCCAGTTGAAGGTCATCAAGAGACTTCTCGATGCAGGGATGAGTCTCAAGAAGATCCGGTCGGCCGTTGAGATCCTCGCCGAGCAGATGGACTCCGACCGGCCCCTCGCCGACGTGACCCTTCTCAGCGACGGACAAACCATCTATGCCGCACACTCCGAACAGGAAGTGGTCGACGTCTTTCGACGTGGCCAGGGCGTGTTCGGGATCGCAATCGGCCCGGTCCAGGACGAGGTCGAGGGTGCGATTCACCAGCTGTTTCCAGACGCAGAGCTAGCCGGGGTTGTCGAAGCAGGGGCCCCCTGATCACCGAACAACGATCGGCCCACGAGACCGATTTCGCTCACAACAGTGAGCGCCAATTCGCCCTCCTCCTCGATTTCTACGGTGTGCCCTGGGAATACGAGCCGAAGTCCTTTCCCATATCGTGGGACAAGGACCAGAAGCCGACCCAGTACTTCACGCCCGACTTCTACCTGCCCGACGACGACCTTTTCATCGAGATCACCACGATGAGCCAGAAGCTGGTCACCAAGAAGAACCGCAAGGTCAGGCATCTCAAAGAGCTCTATCCCGAGATCAACTGCAAGGTGTTCTATCAGCGTGACTACCTGAATCTGGTGGTCAAGTACGGTCTGGAGGAGCCGGAGAGTCTCGAGGATGTGACCGCTCCCACCCGGATCCCCGGTCGCCCCGACATTGTCCGACTGGAGGAGCGCGGCGAGCGACTGACCGGATGAACTCGTCACCGCTCCACGACCTCCATGTGAGGTTGGGAGCCCGGTTCGTGGACTTCGGGGGCTGGGACATGCCCGTCCAGTACGAATCGGTGCTGGCCGAGCACCGGGCGGTGCGGACAGCGTCGGGCTGGTTCGATGTCACCCATCTCGGCCGCTTCGAGCTGAGGGGACCGGGTGCCGAAAATGCCCTCCTCAAACTTCTCTCCAACGACATCACCCGGATCGCCCCCGGGCAAACCCAGTACACGCTGATGCTGAACGAGGACGGCGGGATCATCGACGACCTCGTTGTCTGGTGGTGGGGATTGAACGACTTCTGGGTCTTCCCCAATGCAGCCAATCACGATCGGGTGATGGAGGTCTTCTCCGCGGAACCGGGCTGTGCGGTCACTGACCTTCGAGCCGACACCGTCCTGATCGCATTGCAGGGCCCCGATGCGCCGTCCTCCTTCGAGGACATCTTTGGTGACGTCCCACAGCGATTCAGGACCGCACGTCTCGATTGGGAGCACGGGGAGGTCTGGATGGCCGGCACCGGGTACACCGGGGAGCGTGGGGGAGAGATATGCACCGATCCCGATACCGGTCGTCGTCTGGTGGAAAACTTGGTCGATGCAGGGGTAACCGCCTGTGGCCTTGCCGCACGAGACACTCTCCGCCTCGAGACCGGCCTGCCGCTCTGGGGCCAAGACATCGACGAGACGACGACACCATTCGAGGCGGGGCTCGACTTTGCGGTCGTCATCGAACGTGAGTTTGTCGGGCACGCCGCTCTTCAGGAGCGATCGCGCCCCGATCGCTTGCTTGTTGGGTTCGTCCTCGAGGAAAAGGGGATCCCCCGGCACGGATACCGGGTGCGGACTCCAAGCGGTGAGGGGCAGGTGACATCGGGGAACCTGAGCCCGATGCTGGATACCGGTGTCGGGCTCGCCTATGTGAGCCCGACACCTGTCCCGGGAGCCACCAAGATGGAGGTGGAGATCCGCAATCGTTGGGTGCCGGGCCGAATCGCCAAGCCCCCATTCCACAAGAGGTGATCATGGAACCACACGTCATCGGCCGTCCCGAGCTGCCCGACGGATATGGGGTTCAGGAAGATGGCCCGTTCCTCGACTGGAATGTGGTCGAAGGCTGGCTGACCGACTCCAACGAGTATTGGCTGGCGAGCACCCGGCCCGACGGCCGGCCCCACGTCGTTCCGCGCTGGGGGGTGTGGCTGGACAACGTCTTCTGGTACGACGGTTCGCCGGCGACACGTCACACGCGGAATGTCGAACAGAACCCGGCATGTGCCCTCCATTTGGAAAGCGGATGGACCACGGTGACAATCGTCGAGGGCACATCGCAGCGATCCGAGCCCATCCTGGGTGACCTCGGGGAGCGTCTCGCCGCCGAGTATGTCCGAAAGTACAAGACCCATGGTTACGCCCCGGAGCCCGACGCCTGGTCGAACGAGATGGCCGGTGGGATGCGGATCCTGAGACCCGAGAAGGCCATTGCCTGGTCACAGTTTCCAACTGACATGACCCGCTTCGGCTTCACCTGAGCGGTTCGTAGAATTCAGCCAACACAGCGAGGAGTGACATTTGCCCAGCGTTTCGCGCCCGGTGCCGGTCGACGAGATCGGAATCGAGCTGGTCCGGGAATGGGTGCCAGAGTCGGCGCCGAGAGCCCACATCGTGCTGGTCCATGGAATCGCCGAGCACTGCGGCCGTTACGAGCGCACCGGTTCGCTTCTCGCCGATGCCGGGTTCTTTGTGCGCTCCTTCGACCTCATCGGATTTGGCGGCTCGGGTGGTCCCCGGGGCGACATCGGCGACTGGTCCCAGTATCACGACCAGATCGAGCGCCATATGGAATGGGCCCGCGAGCAGGGTGGCCCGGTGGTCCTGATGGGGCACTCGATGGGTGGCAACTTGGCCCTGGGCTACGTTCTCTCCGGTCGTCCCGACCCGGACCTGCTGGTGCTCTCCGCACCCGCTCTGCGTGGAGGAGCCAGGTGGCAGCGCGCGCTGGCCAGTGTGGCGGCAAAGGTCGCCCCCACGGTGGGAATCCCCAGCTCCCTCAAGGGTGAGCAACTGTCGAGGGACCCGGCAGTAGGGGAGGCCTACTTCGCCGATCCTCTGGTCTATACCAAAGCGACACCCCGGCTCGGGGCTGCCTTTTTCGAGGCAATGGATGAGCTCAACGAGTCAGCCTCCGATCTCGATGTCCCCACCCTGGTGCTCCATGGCGGTGCGGACACGATTGTGCCCCCGCAATCGACGGCGATCCTCGGGGATCTGCCCAATGTCGAGCGCCGATTGCTGCCCAATCTCCGACATGAGATCCTCAACGAGCCGGAAGGACCGGAGTTGGTCCAGGACATCATCGACTGGATCACCTCCCGAATCTGACCTATGCCTCTTCCCCGTTCAATCGCGCGATTCAACCGGGTAGTGACCAACCGCATCAGCGGACCGCTCGCTTCCCATCTCCCGGGTTTCGCCGTGATCGTCCACACGGGCCGGGTTTCGGGAAAGGTGCATCGGACCCCGGTCAACTGCTGGGTCGATGACCACAGTGCAATCGTCGCCCTGACCTATGGGAGCGACACCGACTGGCTGAAGAACCTGCAGGCAGCCCGCGGTGGCGCCGTGGAGCACCGGGGAACAACTCATCAGGTGGGGAGGCCGTTGTTGATCGGGCCGGAGGGAGTGAGCCGGATGCCAGCCATGGTGCGGCCGATCCTCAACGTCATCGATGTAACCGAGTTCGTCGAGCTCCTGTTGCTGTGAAGACTCCCTCCGGCCCTTCGGGGCACCTCCCCCCTCCGGGGGAGGAAACGGAACCTCTGTTTCTCCCCCCGTAGGGGGAAGAACCGCCGCAAGCCGGGAGAGGGGATCTGTGCCACGCGTGGCGAGGATGTCCCCCTCCGGCCCTGACGGGCCACCTCCCCCTCCGGGGGAGGAAACGGAACCTTTCGTTTCTCCCCCCGTAGGGGGGAGTACGGCGCAGCCGGGAGGGGGGATTCTTGGGCTCAGCCCGGGTCGGCCCACCTGATCAGGACCTTGCCCGAGTCGTGGGAGGCGGTCGCCTCGAAAGCCGCCTCGAACTCGTCGACCTCGAACCGGTGCGTGATCACCGGGGAGATGTCGACACCGGACTCGATGAGGACGTTCATCTTGTACCAGGTCTCGAACATCTCCCTCCCGTAGATCCCCTTCAGATTGAGCATGTTGAAGATGACGATGCTCCAGTCGATGGGGAAGGGATCGGTAGGGATGCCGAGGATCGCGACGTTGGCGCCATGGATCGTGTTCTGAAGGATGTCCTCCATCGCCGATGCGCTCCCCGACATCTCGAGGGCCACGTCGAAACCTTCGGTCATTCCAAGCTCGAGTTGAACCTCGCCGAGGTCTTCAGACCTGACGTCCACCACCCGGGTTGCACCCATCCTCTTGGCCAGGTCGAGGCGAAACGGGTTCACGTCCGTGATCACCACGTTGCGGGCACCGGCCTGGGCTACCACGGCCGTGGCCATCAGCCCGATCGGCCCGGCCCCGGTGATCAGGACATCCTCGCCCTGGACCGGGAACTCGAGGGCGGTGTGCACCGCATTGCCGAAGGGGTCGAACAGGGCAGCTATTTCCGGGTCGAGACGTTCGTGATGACGCCACACGTTCGACTTGGGGATGAGCACGAAGTCTGCGAAGGCGCCGGGTAGGTTGACCCCGATGCCGCGGGCGTCATGACACAGATGCCTTCTGCCGGCAAGGCAGTTGCGACAACGGTTGCAAACCACGTGCCCCTCTGCACCGACCAACTCCCCGATCTCGAAGCCCGAGACATTGGGTCCCAACCCGACGATCTCTCCGGAGAACTCGTGTCCAACCGTCATCGGGGTCGGGATCGTCGTCCGTGCCCAATCGTCCCAGTTGAAGATGTGGACGTCGGTGCCGCAGATCCCAGTGGTGAGGACGCGGACGAGGACATCATCCGGGCCCGGCTCGGGGATCGGGACGTCCTCCAGGCGAAGCCCAACCTCGTCCGCATGCTTGACCAGGGCTCTCACGCTCAGGCCCAGACCGGGTCGGGAGTGGCGCCGGCGGCGGCATAGGCGGGTGCGATGACGTCTTCCCAGAGCGCAGCCTTGAGTTCCCACGGACAGAAGGCCGCGTCGAGGCTTCTCCATGTGACCCGAGCAAGGTCAGCGATCTCGAAGCCGTGGTACTTGCGGACAAAGTCGAACTCCTCGGACATCGAGGTCGAGCTCATCAGGCGGTTATCGGTACTCAGGGTCACGTTGAAACCAGCACGATAAAGCAGCCCGACAGGGTGTTGGTCGGGTTGAAGGCGGCTGGTGGCGAGGTTCGAAGCAGGGCACATCTCGAGCGGCGTCCGCCGGTCCCTTACCCTCCGGGCGACGGGACCAAGCCCGGTGATCGTGTCCTCGTGGACCTCGCAGTCGTTGATGACCTCGACCCCATGCCCGATGCGCTCTGCACCGCATTGATCCATGGCTGAAGCAATGTGGGCAACTCCCCGCGCTCCGCCCGACTCACCGGCGTGGATGGTCACCCGGAGGCCGCCGCTGCGGGCAAGGCGAAAGGCGGCAAGATGATCCTCCGGTGGGAAGCCGGCTTCCGGGCCGGCGATGTCAAAGCCGACTACCCCCAGATGCCGATGCTGGAGGGCGAGCATCGCCAGTTTCTCGCTGTCGTGGATGTGACGGAGAGCGTCGATGATCAGACCCCACCTGAGGCCGGTTTCGGCCTCTCCCAACCTCATCCCGGAGGCAATGGCCTCGATCACCCGGGCCGGCTCCATGCCCTGATCGAGGTGCAGAAGTGGTGAGAACCTGATCTCGGCGTAGACGACGCCGTCTGCCGCCAGGTCAACGGCCGCCTCGTACGCCACCCGCTCCAGAGCTCCGGCATCCTGCATGACCGCGATGGTGTGGTCGAACGACTGGAGGTATTGCTCGAGGGAGCCGGAGTCCTTCTGGTCGAACCAGATTGCGAGGTCCCGGTCGTTGTCTGCGGGGAGATCCCGATATCCACCCCCCTCGGCCAAGTCCAGAACGGTCCGAGGACGCAGTCCGCCATCGAGATGATCGTGGAGCAAAACCGACGGCAGCGACATGGCGACACGCTAGCGACGGGCCACAAGTCCCGAGTCCCTGCTCTGCTCAGACGCTCGGCCAGAGGCGCAACTCCGCCGGCTGTGGCACGATGGATTCGTGAGCGAATACCTGGGTGGACATCTGCTCGTGGCCACACCTCTTCTCGTCGACCCCAACTTCTGGAGATCGGTCGTGCTCCTGCTCCAGCATGACGACGATGAAGGTGCCATCGGCGTGGTGTTGAACCGACCGACTTTGGAGCGGGTCGAAACCCACATCCCGGTCTGGGGGGTGGTCGCCGCCGAGCCGGGAATTGTCCATTTCGGGGGGCCGGTTGAACCCCAGGTCGCCATCGGTCTCGCCACCGGTCAGGGCGGGGAGCCGACCGGTGTGCCCGGGTTGAGCATCGTGGACCTCGAGACCTCGCCGGCGCCCGAGTTGAGTGCGGTTCGGGTGTATTCGGGCTATGCGGGCTGGGGGGCAGGGCAACTCGAGGCTGAGATCGCAGAAGGCTCGTGGTATGTCGTCCCCGCCGCCCCCGATGACCCCTTTGATCGTCCCGAGGGTCAATGGTCGAGGGTGTTGCGCCGTCAACAGGGCTATCTCAGCCTCGTCTCCAGCTTCCCGGACGATGTCTCCCTCAACTGAACAGGCCTTACCTGAGGTACCTGGCGCCACATGTGACGCTAAGCCCGCACGGAACGAGTGCAGGCGCGTCTTCTGTGTCGGTGTAGCGCCACATATGGCGTCCTCTACCTCAGGTAAGCACTGCCCCGTGACGACGTGCCTCGCGTCCTACCCTGACGCCCGATGACGACGACCGCACCCAAACTCCGCCCCAGCCTGAAGCGGAAGGCACCCGGTCTGCTGGTGGAGCGGGGTCTTCGACTGAGCGGGAAAGCGGTCATCGTCGGAATCGACGAAGTGGGGCGCGGATCGTGGGCAGGCCCGCTCACGGTGGGCGCCGCAGTCGTCCCGCTCGATAGGCGCGTGTACAAGATTCGGGATTCGAAGATGTTGACCGAGGACGAGCGTGAGGCACTCTTCGACCGCATCGCAGACTGGTGCGAGACATGGTCGGTGGGGCACGCCAGTCACCAGGAATGCGACGAGTTGGGAATGTCGGATGCACAGAGACTTGCGGCCAGAAGGGCCATGGAAGGTCTCGGCTTGGAGCCCGACCACGTCCTTGTCGACGGGAATTGGGACTTCGTCGGCGGGGCGACCCGGATCGTCCGGGGCGACAGCACCTCGCTGTCGATCGCCGCCGCCTCGATCCTGGCCAAAGTAACCCGGGATCGCATCATGCGGGGATTGGCCGAGCACCATCCCGGCTACAACTTCGAGGCCAACAAGGGTTACCCGTGCCCGGTTCACAAGGCAGCCCTTCAGGCGTGGGGCCCGTCGTCGATCCACCGCCGGTCTTGGGTCTTCATGGACCATCTGATGTGGAACGGGTTGGAGCGCTATCACCGCCCCGACTCTCAGCTGGCCCTGCCCTTCGAGGACTGACTCCACATGCTGCTCACCGATTCCGATCGGGCGCTGCTCCGCGGCGAGGAGGGCGACGCTGCCGCGATCGCGATGGAACTGCTGGTGGCAACCGGGGACGCGGAAGAGGCCCCGGAGTTGTTGGATATCTCGAGTGCCCACATCGACGGGTGCTTGTACCACGGGCAGGCCGGGCTCGACTTCGCCCGCCTCCTCGTCGACAACGGGGCCACGGTCAAGGTACCGACCACCCTCAATGTCTCCTCGCTGGACCTGCTCCACCCCGAGCTCTACCGGGGAAGTGGGGAGGAGGCACAGGCAGCCAGACTGCTCATGGATTCGTACGTTGAGATGGGATGCACCCCGAGTTGGACCTGTGCTCCCTATCAACTGTCTTCACGCCCGAAGTTTGGGGAGCAGATCGCCTGGGGTGAGTCGAATGCCATCGTTTTCGCAAACTCGGTATTGGGTGCACGCACTGCCCGATATGGCGACTTCCTCGACATCTGCTGTGCCCTCACCGGCCGAGCCCCATCGGTGGGACTGCACACGGACCAAGGGAGAATAGCCACTCTGCGCATCGACCTCGAGGTGCCGGATCGTCTGCTCGACGATGACCTGATGTACCCGGTTCTCGGACACGTGTTGGGTCAGGTCGCAGGAACCGACGTGGCAGCATTGGTCGGGCTCGATGCCCGGGCCAACGAAGACCGGCTGAAGGCGCTGGGGGCGGCCGCAGCCTCGTCGGGTGCGGTGGCCATGTTTCATGCGGTCGGGGTGACACCCGAGGCCGCCACTCTCGAGATCGCGACCGGTGGCGGTGCACTGGCGAGGCAGATCAAGGTCGGCGTCGAAGACCTACGCCGTGCCAGGTCTGCGCTCGGGCGAAGCGATGGTCCGCTGGGGGCGGTCAGCGTCGGAACACCTCATTTCTCCGCCGACGAGTTTCGGGACCTGGCCAATATGGTGTCCGGTCTGAGAACGAAGGTTCCGTTCTATGTCAACACGGGCCGTGACGTCCTGGCCCGAGCCGACCTCGAGGCACCCATCGCTGTCATCGAGGACTTTGGCGCCACGATCGTGACGGACACCTGCACCTACATCACGCCGATCATGGAAGACGTCGATGGCGTGGTGATGACCAACTCGGGCAAGTGGGCCTTCTATGCACCTGGAAACTTGGGAGTCGAGGTCGCCTTCGGTGGCCTGGAGGCATGTGTGGCCTCGGCTGTGACCGGCGACTTGGTGCCGGGGGAGGAGTGGTGACGGTGGATTACAGGGTTCTGGTCGGTGGTGCTGCGAGCGGGGAGATCCTCCAGCTCGTAGAGCCCCTCTCGTTGTGGGGCGGGCTCGACACGGCCACGGGGCTCCTCATCGACCGAAATCATCCTCAGGCCGGCCAGAGCATGATGGGGCGGATCGTCGTCATGCCCCATGGTCGTGGATCGAGCTCTTCGTCGTCGGTG
This sequence comes from uncultured Acidimicrobiaceae bacterium, assembly GCA_964600055.1. GTDB lineage: Bacteria > Actinomycetota > Acidimicrobiia > Spongiisociales > ZC4RG35 > JARDZU01. The sequence goes on along the minus strand of CAZRID010000032.1, from coordinate 6,752 downwards.
CTGGCCGAGGCATTGAGGTTGGGGACTGCCCCGGCCGGTTTCGTCCTCGGCGAGCCAGATGCCATCCTCGTCATCGGCGCCCTGGTCGCCAATCGTCTCTATTCCACGATCTGCCCGATTGTCTGTGGCCCGGCCCCGGCGTTCCGGGCAGGAATTTGGAGAATCGACCAGAATCAGGTGACGCCGGAGCCGTGATGAGGTTTGATCGGCTCCGGTTCATGGGTAGGTCATCTATGAAGAAAGAACGGCAAATTGCCGATGTGAGCTGAAATGAATGGCATTGACGAGCTGAACGCCTTCTTCAGGCGCATGCCTGTTGCGTTCTATCGCACCTCCACCACCGGAAAACTGATCGCCGCCAACCCGGCCCTGGCCAACATCCTGGGGTTCGACTCGGTGGACGAGCTGATGACCCGTCTGGCCACGGTGGAAACCGTCTACATGGAACCGGGGGAGCGGGCGATCTGGCTGGATCTCATCGCTAGGGAAGGGGTTGTCCTCGATTTCGACGTCCAGTTGTCCAGACCCGATGGCAAGACGATCTGGGTCCGCGACTCGGCCCGCGCCATTCGTGACGAGAAGGGCGACATCCAGTACTACGAAGGCGCACTGCTCGACGTGACTGACAAGATGGATGCGCAGAAGGAGAAGGACGACTTCATCGCCACCGTCTCCCACGAGTTGCGCAACCCCCTGGCCGCCATGCTCGGCCTGGGCCAGGAGATGGCCGACAATTACGACTCGTTTACCGACGACGAGCGCAGGGAGATGGCCCAGATGATCGCGAGGCAGGCCGACGACGCCTCATGGCTGATCGAAGACCTCCTCGTGGCCTACCGGCACAATCTGAGCCAGGTCTCGGTCACGCCCCAGGATTTCGATGTCACGAAGGAAATCGAGCGGGTTCTCGAGGTCGTCGACCAACCGATCGGGATCAAGGTGTTCCAGGGCTCTCCACGTCTTCTCGCCGATCCTCGCCGGACCCGCCAGATCCTGCGCAACCTCGTCTCAAACGCCATGCGATACGGCGGTGAGGAGATCCAGGTGAGCATCGCCAAGGCAGGCGACCGGCTCGAGATCAAAGTCCAGGATTCAGGCGAGCGCATACCCCACGCCGATGTCGAGCGAATCTTCAGGGCATACGAGCGGGGGAGGGGCCCGTCGCACTCGGCTTCGGTGGGTCTCGGGCTCAATGTGGCCCGGCGTCTGGCCCGTCTCATGGACGGGGACCTGACCTATCGCTACGAGGACGGCTGGTCGTCGTTCGTCCTTTCCCTTCCCTCGGCTTGACTCGGGGCGCCTCCTACCATGGTCCGATGCGTGTTCTAGTAACCGGCGGTGCCGGATTCATCGGGAGCCACACCGTGGTTTCGCTCATGGAGGCTGGTCACGAGGCCGTGATCGTCGACAATCTCTCCAATGCCCGACGCTCGGTCCTCGAGCGCATCGGCCAGATAGCCGGGGAGGAGCCCGAGTTCGTCGAGGCCGATGTCCGGGACGTCGACGCCATGAACAAGGTCCTGGCTTCCGGCTTCGACGCCTGCATGCACTTCGCCGCGCTCAAAGCCGTCGGTGAGTCGGTGGAAAAGCCGCTTCTATATTATGACAACAATGTGGGCGGAACCTTTTCGCTGCTCGAGGCGCTGAAGGATGCCGGGGTCAAGCGCTTCGTCTTCAGCTCGTCGGCGACTGTCTATGGCGATTCGGAGGACCTTCCACTCCATGAGTCCATGCCGATCGGGATCGCCACCAACCCTTACGGGTGGACCAAGATCATGATGGAGCAGATTTTGCGCGACGTCCACGTCTCGGACCCGGATTGGTCGGTGACCCTGCTCCGCTACTTCAACCCGGTGGGGGCCCACCCTTCCGCCTTGCTTGGAGAAGACCCGTCGGGGATACCGAGCAACCTGATGCCATATGTGGCCAAGGTCGCCGCAGGGGAACTGCCCAAGCTCAAGGTCTACGGTGGTGACTATCCGACACCCGATGGCAGCGGGGTCAGGGACTTCATCCACGTGGTCGATGTCGCCGAAGGCCATGTCGGCGCCCTGGAGCGGCATGCCGATGAGACCGGGGTCTTCACCTACAACCTGGGGACCGGTCAAGGTCACAGTGTCCTCGAGGTGGTCTCCGTCTACGAGCAGCAGTCGGGCAAGCCGGTCCCCTACGAGATCGTGGGACGCCGGGCGGGCGACGTTGCTGCCAACTGGGCCGCCGTCGAGAAGGCCCACGCCGAGCTGGGATGGAAGGCCACGAGAGGTCTCGACGAGATGTGCGCCGATTCATGGCGGTGGCAACTGAGCCCGCATTGATCTGCGTAGCCTCGCCGGCGTGAACGACCTACTCGAATTGACCCGGCGCTGGATCGATGGCGACCCCGATCCGAAGACCCGGGAGGCGCTCCAGGCGCTCATCGACTCCGACGACATCGAGGCGTTGGAAAGGGCAATGGGCTCGCCGCTCACATTTGGCACGGCCGGGATCCGGGGCGAGGTCGGGCCGGGCTCGGGGCGAATGAACCGGGCAACAGTCATACGCACTACCCGTGGGCTGGCCGAGCATCTGTTGAACGAGCACGGTGGTGTCCCGGCGAGGGCGGTGGCACTCGGCTTCGACGCCCGACCCGACAGCAGGACTTTCGCCGAGGATGCGGCCGGAGTGCTGGCTGCAGCCGGAATCGCCGTCCGTTTCTTTGGCGAGGTCACACCCACCCCGCTGGTGGCCTTCGCCGCCAAGCATCTGGATGCGCCCGCCGCGATCGTGATCACGGCGAGTCACAACCCACCCGCAGACAATGGCTACAAGGTCTATGACGGCAATGCGGCCCAGATCATCCCGCCGACCGACGCCGAGATCGCAGCTGCGATCGACAAGACCGGTCCGGCACTTGAGGTGCCCCGGGTCGAGGGCGTCTTCGGTGGCACGTCGAAACTGGTCACACCGATGCCGTCAGACATCATCGCCGTCTACCGGGTCGAGATCGATGAGGCTCGGCCCAATCCCCAAAAGTCGAATCTGAGGATCGTTTACACGCCCCTGCATGGTGTGGGTGGGAAGGTCCTGCTGGCGATGGCCTCCGCCGCGCAACACACGGGTCTGATCCCAGTTCCCGAGCAGATCGTGCCCAACGGTGTCTTTCCGACAGTGAAGTTTCCCAACCCGGAGGAGCCTGGTGCCCTGGACCTCGCCCTGGCTCTGGCGAGAGATGAGAATGCAGATCTGGTTCTTGCCAACGACCCAGACGCCGACCGCCTGGCCGCCGCTGTGCCCAGCCTGGGTGAGTGGAGACTGCTGACCGGCAATGAGCTCGGCGTCCTGCTGGGCGACTACGTCCTCCGGTACTGGGGCTATCAGGAGACACCGATCGTGGTCAACTCGGTGGTGTCGAGCCCGATGATGAGCCGGGTCGCTGCGGGGAGGGGTGCCGTGCACGAGACGACCCTGACCGGGTTCAAATGGATCATCAACGCCGGGCTGGCCCTGGAAGTTAGGGGCGACGGTCGGTTCGCCTTCGGCTACGAGGAGGCGCTCGGCTACTCGGTGGGCCGCACTGTTCGGGACAAGGATGGGATCTCGGCCGCCATCGTGATGGCTGACCTTGCGGCGGAGGAGGCGGCCGCAGGTCGCAACGTCCTCGATCGGCTCCACGACCTCTGGGACGAGTTCGGCGTGTGGGTGAGTGCCCAACACTCGATCGTGAGGACCGGCGCGGAGGGCCAGCAGGCCCTACTCGAGGCGGTCGATCGTCTTGCGGGGAATCAGCCAGACGAGGTGGGGGGCGTGGCCGTGACGGGGTCGACCGACTACCGGGTGGGGGAGGAGGGGCGGCCGCCGTGGCTGGGTGCTCAGGATCTGGTCGAGCTCACCCTCGGCGCTGTCGGCCGCATCCTGGTCAGACCGAGCGGGACAGAGCCGAAGCTCAAGATCTACGTCGATCTGACGGGGACGACGGAGCCCGACCACCAAACCGCACATCGGGTGCTGGTCGAGAAGGCCGAGGCCGTAGCGGCCGAAATGGGGGAGTGGCTGGACGTCTGATCGACCTCAGTCGGATGATCGGCGGACATGCTGTCGGTAGAGATACAGCCAACCCAGACCGTGGATGACGACCCCGCCAAGCAGCACCACGGTGACAAACGGGTAGCCGGCAATCAGTGCCGCCAGGGCGGCCACCACGGCAAAACAGACCAGGGCTACCCGCACTCCGTTGAGGGGACCGAACATGACCATGAGCGTATCCGTCGTCGGTGTCTTTGTTACCGGGTTGTGATTGCCCAATGCTTAATGTGACCTCCGATGCGGCCTCTTCTCGCGGTTCTGCTCGTCCTGATAGCGGCCTGTGGTCCGAGCATTGCCCTGGGCCCGGAGACCACCGCCCCGCCATCTCTCGATTCGACCACGACATTGCCCGCCCCCACCACGACCTTGATGGTCACCTCGACCACGACCGGGGATCCAGGCCCCGGCTTCGAGGAGATGGCGGTCGACGCCCTGGTCACACCGACCGGGGTGGTGGTTGCCGTTCTCGAGCCAACGACACACGGTTACCTGGTCAGGACGCCGTGTGGGAACGAGGAAGTTGTCTCAAACGGAACACCGATCGGTGGGGTCAGTGTCGTGGTGGACCCCGGTCATGGTGGCGAGGTCGACACCGGAGCCGTGGGAGCGAACGGGGTCATGGAGAAGAACTTGAATCTCTCCGTCGCGCAGGCTCTTGGGGCCAAGCTGATCGTGCGCGGGGTATCGGTGATTCTCACCCGTACCGGGCACTACGCATCGCTCCTCGGGACCCGGACCGCTCTCGCCGATCATCTGGGCGCCGATCTTCTGCTGTCCGTGCATCACAACGCACCAACTCCCGGTCTATCGTCGCAGCCCGGCACCGAGATCTTCATCCAGCATGACTCCGCCGAATCGAGACGGCTGGGAGGGCTGGTGTGGCAGCACGTGGTGCAGGCGTTGCAAAAGTTCGATGTCTCATGGTCCGCAGCGCCCGACGCCGGCGTGCTTTCGGTGCTGAGCACCCGAGGGAACGATGCCTACGGGATCAATCGGAGCCCGGACACTCCGAGTGTGCTTGCGGAGCTGGGTTACATCTCCAATCCGGCTGAGGCGGAGCTGTTTGCCACCGACGAGTATGTCGAGGCCGCCGCAGAGGCCTTGGCCGATGCCGTGGTGGCTTATCTGAGCACCGAGGACCCCGGATCGGGCTTCGTTGCCGAGCCGCGTGTGTTCAACCCCCAGCCCGGGATCGGGGGCAGCGCCTGCGTCGACCCCGACCTGGGCTAAATGTGCGTACCTGAGGTTCATGGCGCCAGATATGGCGCTATGAGAGCAGAGAAGAGGGACCATCCCAGCGTTTGTCTGGGCCTCAGGTACTCAACTTGACATAACGTGGATTATGGGCGCTTTGGGCGCGAACCAAGGAGGCTTGATAGAACCTAGGCTTGGGCCATGAACACCACACCGATTGTTCTGGTTCCCGGCTTCTGGCTCGGTGCCTGGGCGTGGGACGAGGTCGCCGCCGCCCTGCGCGCCGACGGGCACGACGTCACGGCGCTGACGCTGCCCGGTCTCGAGTCGGCTGACGCCGACCGATCCTCGATCACCCTGGCTGACCACGTCGACGCCATCTGCGAGGCGGTGACGGCGGCGGGACGTCCCGTCGTGCTAGCCGTGCACAGCGGTGCAGGGGCCCCCGGCTATGCGGTCACCGACCGGATCCCGGAGCAGATCGCGGCGATGGTCTACGTCGACTCCGGCCCGGCGACGGGCGCGCTCAACCCCGACGTCGCCGAGGTCGAGGTACCACTGTCGTGGGAGGAGATCGAGAAGGAGGAAAGCCTCGAGGGGCTCAGTGAGGAGCAGCTCGAGACGTTCCGGCGGCGGGCCGTTCCCGAGCCGGGTGCGGCCCTGCGCGAGGCCCCCGAACTGACCAACGACGCCCGCCTCGACGTCCCGAGCACGGTCATCTGCACGTCGTTCACCTCCGAGCAGATCAAGGACGCCGTTAAGGAGGGCTATGCGTGGATCGGCGGCCTGGCCGAGCTGCGCGACGTGACGTACGTCGACCTGCCGACGAGTCACTGGCCGATGTGGTCGCGCCCGCAGGAGCTTGCCGAGGTCATCGGCGACGTCGCCCAAGGAGCATCCGCCCTCTGATACGTCGCTGTGCCAGTCTGGGTCACGGGTGTGTGCCTCAGGGAACAATCCCTCCCCGAGCAGCGTTGACCAACAACACAGACACTTTCAGGAAGGTTCAAACATGGCCACACTGGCCCTGACCAAAGAGAATTTCGACCAGACGATCCAGGAGAACGAAACGGTTCTCATCGACTTCTGGGCCGAGTGGTGCGGCCCGTGTCGCATGTTCGCCCCGACCTACGAGACGGCTTCGGAGACCCATCCTGACATCGTCTTTGCCAAGGTCGACACCGAGGCTCAGTCCGAGCTCGCCGGCGCCTTCGGGATCCGCTCCATTCCGACTCTGATGGTGTTCAGAGACCAGGTCGTGCTCTACGCACAGCCGGGGGCAATACCGGGCAACATGCTCGAGGATCTCATCTCACAGGTGAAAGAGCTCGACATGGACGAGGTGCGGGCGCAAATGGCGACCCACGACCAGGACCACGAAGACGGTCATGACCACGACCACGAGGCCGAGCACGACCACGCTCATTGAGCCTGCCGACCTCTAGTGCCCCGACCACTAACGTTTGCCGCGTTCAGGACGGCCAGATGACGTCGCT
>CAZRID010000031.1:0-15893 GCA_964600055.1 uncultured Acidimicrobiaceae bacterium | reverse complement strand
TGGGCCACCCCCACCAGCATCCTCAAGGACAACCTCCCCGCGGAGCACAACTAGGTACCTCAGGTAGCAGAAAGGTCCCGGGCCGCCTTCTCTGCCACGTCGGCCTCTCTCGAGGCTTGGGTGGCGGCGCCGCGGGCCGCCTTGGCGCGATTTCGCGCCTCGATCACGGCCTGCTTTGCTGCCTCCAGCCGTCGTTCCGACTCGACGGCCTCCGTCTCCAGCTTCTCGGCCCGGGCCCGGGCCTTGGCAGCCGCCTCCCCCGCCTCGTGGCCCGGATCCGGCGGAGGCGGCGACGGCAACGTCATGTCACCCCAGCCACCGCCCGACGGATCGATCTCACGGACCAGAGTTCCTGATTTGAGCTCGGCTTCGCCCTGACGGTCGGTGGCCACCGCCAGGAGGGTGCGGTTGACCCGGTCCCTGGTCTGCAGGGAGTCGGGACGGCCATCGGCACGGAGCTCCACCATTGCAGCCTCCACCAACCCGACCACCGCCTTTCTCCGCGCCTCCGATGCCGTCTTCATCGCCTCCGCCGAGCCCGCCTGACGCAGCTGTCGATGACTGTCCAACAACCGATCGACCTGCTGGGGCTCGAGACGGGCCACCCGGTTCAGGGCCCAGGCCGCAACCGAAGGCTTGCGAAGCCTTCCCACACGGTCTGCCTCTTCGGTGCTCCCTTCGGAGCGAAGCCGCTCCGCCAGACCATCACGGGCCCCGGTGAACTGAGTGAGTGGCAACGAGAAGAGGTCGGCGGGTTCGGCGATGTCGGGGAGGGCCTCGTCTTTGGGCATAGGACAAGTCTGGCGTGTGCGCCGATCAAGAGGGAGCCGCTCTCCCGGACGCGGTAGCGTCTTGTCATGTCGATCAGTGCTGAAGACCTGGAACGCATCGCAACGGCGAGGGAGGCAGTGATCGAGACCCGCTCCGGCGGCCGGGTCTACCGAACCGTGATCTGGCTGGTCGTCGACGATGACGATGTGTTGGTGCGCTCGGTGCGTGGACTGGGGGGCCGGTGGTTTCAAAGGGCGCTGGCCGATCCTGAGGTGAGCCTCCGGGTCGGGGACACCCGGTTCCGATTCAGCGCAATCGCCGCCAGCGATCCCGAGACGATCGAACGGATGTCGGAGGGACTGCGCCGCAAGTACCGGAAGGGCCGTTCCCTGGACTCGATGCTTCGCCCGCAAGTCTTGGAGACGACCCTTCGCCTCGAGCCAATCAGCTGAGGGTCAGGCGATGGAGACCTTCCTCTTCACCGACATCGAGTCGAGCACACGTCTCTGGGAGGAGCATCCCGAAGAGATGGCGCCGGCGCTGGCCCGCCATGACGACATCCTTAGCCAAGCCGTTGAACAGGCCGGGGGCAGGGTGGTCAAGACCACGGGTGACGGTCTGCTTGCCGTTTTCGACTCCCCGATCGACACCGTCCTCGCCACCATCGAAGCCCAAAGGGCTCTCACCGCTGAGACATGGGGGGCGACCGGGCCGCTTCGGGTGCGTATGGGGGTCCACGCCGGGGACACCGAGAACCGGGACGGCGACTACTTCGGCCCGGCGATGAACCGGGCTGCCCGGATCATGGCGGCAGGCCATGGGGGGCAGGTGTTGCTCTCGGGCGTTGCAGCAGAGCTCGCCGATGGGCGCCTGCCGCCGGGAGCCCATCTGCGGGACCTGGGCACTCACCGGCTCAAGGACCTGACCCTGCCCGAGCACTTGTTTCAACTCGTTCACGACGAGCTGGAGACCGAGTTCCCTCCGCCCCTCACCCTCGACGCAAGGCCGCACAACCTTCCCCTCCAGACCACCGAGTTCCTCGGTCGGGAAAACGAGCTCACCGCGATCCAGGTCATGTTGGGGTCGCCGAGCACCAGGTTGTTGACGATCACCGGTCCCGGTGGGGCAGGTAAGACCCGTCTCGGCCTCCAGGTGGCAGCCGAGCAATTGGACCATTTCCGAGACGGGGTCTCTTTCGTCGACGTGTCCGCAGAGCGTGACCCGGACGCCGCATTCGAGGCCATCGTCCGCACTCTCGAGCTTCCGGTGTCCGGCGGCGGCGACCCGCTCCAGATACTCAAGTCGAGGCTCCGGGATCGGCAGATGCTGCTGGTCCTGGACAACTTCGAACAGGTGACGGCGGCGGCCGTCGGGCTGTCCGAGTTGCTCCAGCACGCACCGGAGCTCAAGGTGATCGTCACCAGCAGGGAGACCCTCAGGGTTCGCGCCGAGCACGTCTTCCCGGTGCCACCACTTTCGCTACCCCATCCCCAGGACGCAACAGCATCGATCGCCGATTCCGAGGCCGTGCAGTTGTTCACCGAGAGGGCACGGGCGGTGCGGCCCGACTTCGCCCTCACCAGCGACAACGCTGCAGTCATCGCCGAGATCTGTCTCCGTCTCGACGGCCTGCCCCTGGCCATCGAGCTTGCGGCGGCACGTCTCAACGTGTTCAGCCCATCCGACCTCCTCGATCGTCTGCGGGAGAGACTCGATGTCCTGGGAGGCGGGGGCCGGGACCTCCCCGACCGGCAACGCACCCTCTGGGGCGCGATCGGCTGGAGCTATGAGTTGCTCGACAAGGACGAGTGTGAGGTCTTCGAACTCATGTCGGTGTTCTCGACCACCGATCTCCAGGAGGTCGAGTCGGTGGCAAAGTCAGCCCTCGCCACCGACCTCGTCGTCGACGTGCTTGCCTCCCTGGTGGACAAGAGCCTGGTTCGAAGCGACGACAGCGGCACCTCGCAGCGATTCTCGATGCTGCTCATGATCAAGGAGTACGCCGAGGCCCGGCTTGCCGAGTCCCCCAAGCGGGACCAGGCAGTGCGCCGCGCCCACGCCCTCTATTTTTCCGCCTTTGCCCATGGGCTTCAGGACCGGTTGCAAGGGGTCGAGCGTGAATCCGCCCTCGACGATCTCGAATCCGAGATCGGGAATCTGAGGACGGCCTGGCGCTTCTGGGTCGATCAGGGCGACCTTGAGCAGCTATTCGATCTCATAGAAGCGCTGTGGGCACTGCACGAGGCCAAGGGCTGGTACCACGCCGCCATCGAGCTCGCCTCCGACACTCTGGGCGTCCTGGCCACGGCCGAGCCCTCACCGGATCTGGCCGCCGAGGAACTGACCCTGCGCACCAGCCTGGCTCGGGCCTTGATGGCGGTCCGTGGCTACGGCGTCGAGGTCGAGGAGGCCTTCAAACAGGTTCTGGAGATGTCGGAGACGACGGGGACCGCGGCGCAACGCTTCCCGGTGCTTCGTGCCCTCGCCACCTACTACATGAGTATCACCGACTTTGCACAGGCCGCCGACTTCGGTCGACAGCTTCTCGAGCTCGGGGAGCGGGAGGGAGACGAGTCGATCCTGATCGAGGGTCATTACGTTTTCGGGGCGGCGATCACTTTCACAGGCGATCTCGACACCGGTCTCCCCCACCTGGACAAGGCGATCGAGCTTCACGACCCCCGGACCCACGGTTCCACCCGATTCCGTCTCGGACCGAACACCGGGGTGGTGGCCCGAGTCGCATCCGGGTTGACTCTCTGGCAAATGGGAGCCTTGGACAGGGCGGTGTCTCGAGTGACCGAGGCCCTGGACGTGGCACGGGAGATCGACCACCCTTTCAGCATCGCCTATGCCCTCTATCACAACGGTTTTCTCGATCTGAACCGTGGCAGGTTCGAGGAATGCCGGCGGCATGCACGCGAGCTGGCGCACGTGGCCGGTGAGAACGACTACGCAGTATGGAAGACACTGGCCACCGTCCTCGACGGCGTGTCGCTCACTGCGCTCGGCGACACCGAGGAAGGGCTGGCCATGACCGAAACCGGAATCGTCCTCTATCAGGGACTTACCACTCCTCCGGTCTTCTGGCCGCTGATCCTCGGCCTGCGTGCCATGGTCCACGCCTTGGCCGGCCATCCACGGCGCGGACTTGAACTGATAGACGAGGCTATTGAGGCCCAGATGGGTCAGGAAGTGGTCGCCGCCGACTTCCTTGTGCTCAAGGGTGACTTCCTGACGATGCTTCCCGAGCCCGACGTGGCTGGAGCCGAAGCCGCCTATCTGGCCGCGATCGATGGGGCGAGAGCCGGCGGTCTGATGCTCCCCGAGATCCAGGCCTGGACCCGGCTGGTCGGTCTCCGAAGGACGATGGGCCGCACCCCCGACGGCTGTGACGAACTGGCCGAGCTCTATGCCACCTTCACGGAAGGCCTCGACGAGCACGATCTGATCATGGCGAGACAGCTATTGGATTGATCGCGCGGCTTCTCAGCCGGTGAGGAGGAGCAGGGCGTGGATGGCGATGCCGACCAGGGCTCCGACCACGGTGCCGTTGATCCGGACGAATTGGAGATCCCGGCCCAGCTGCAGCTCGAGTCGATGCGATATCTCTGTCGGGTCCCATCCGGCCACGGTGGTCTCGATGAGCCCGATGACCTCGTCGTCCCACTGATGGGCGAGACGCTCGGTGGATTGAGCGATCCAGCCATCGATCTTCATTCGGAGAGGGGCGTCATCGAGAACCCGACGCGCCCACCATTGGATCAGCTCCGCCAGCCTCTTCTCGAGCTCGGAGCCGGGTTGGCCCGCCGCACGATCGAGGCTCTCGTGGAGAAGCTGCCACTGCGACTGGATCGCTGCCGCCAGCTCCGGGGAGTCGAGAATGCGCAACTTCGATTCCTCGATGCGTTCGGCAAGATCGGTGCTGTTGCGCAGGTCGTCGGCCACCCTGGCCAGCATCCGCTCGATGTCGGAACGCACGGGATGCGTGGGGTCCGACGCCACATCTTCGACCAGGATCCGGAACGAGGCGATGATCCGCTCGAAGATGAGTTCCTCCGCCCAAGACGGGACCCACCAGGGCGCGGACTTGGCGAAGCTCTCCCTGAAGTAGGGCATGTTGTCGACGAGGACCACCTCGATCCCCCTCAGGGTGGCTTCGATCGACTGCCGGGTCCGGCCGCCTTTCAGCCAGGCGTCGACCACTAGGGAGATGAGGGGCGTGACCGAGGTCTGTCGCATCCAGTCGAGGGAGGTCTGGGTGACCACCGAGGCCACCGCTTCGTCGTCGAGTGACTCGGCGATGGTGGCTGCGGTCTCGATGCTGCGACGTGCGGCCAGGGCCGAGTGATCGGTGGAGTCGAGCCAGGTGGCCAGTCGCTCTGCGATGTCAGCGTTGGTGAGCCATTGCCGGAGGTTGGTCGGGTCCAAGAAGTTCTGTTGCACGAACTCGGCCAGTCCCCGCCCGATCTCGTCCTTGCTGCGAGGGATCAGCGCGGTGTGCGGGATGGGAATGCCCAGTGGGTGGCGGAACAAGGCGGTGACGGCAAACCAGTCGGCGATCCCGCCGATCAGCGCCGCTTCCGAGGCCGCCCTGATCCATCCGTTGACACCATCTTCGGGACCGAGGAAGTGACTGATCAGGAAGACGACGAGGGCACCGAGGAGAAACCCGTTGGCACGTCGCTTCCAGCGTCGCAGCTCTCGGATCCGCCGCTCCTCGTAGCTGCCGTCAGATCCCAACGAGAGGCCAGATGCCATCGTCACCTGGAGCATCGTATGCCCCCGGCCTGAGGAATCCATGGCGGGGAGAGTCACCGTGGCGGTCAGGGTCCGTCGATCAGGGCTCGGCCAGCGGCTCCGCCAGAGAGGCTGGCCTTCGAATCCTCCCAGCTCATGACCGCGAGTTGCTGTTGGATTTGACCCTGACAAGCCGCTCTAGCCGAGTATGGCGAGGGACATCACGCGCGTTCAAGATGGTTCTGGGATCCCGTTCGGTACGTTTCACCCGTGATCGATGACACTGCTCAGCAGATAACCGAGGCAGCCGAACGCGGTGTGCCTCTCTATTTGGGAGAGGAACGCCCCGACCCGGAGTCTTACGGGGAAGAGTCGGTCGTCGACGCCGAGTTCCTGTCCGATCTGCTCACTAGTGGGAAGAACTCAGTTCATCGCCGAGGTTTGGTGCTGCGTGGAGCATGCATCGCCGGCGATCTCGACCTGGTGAACGCCCGGATCGAATGGCCGGTACGAATCGAGGACAGTGTCCTCCTGGGACGTATACGTGCCTCCCACATGGTCTTGGTGGCCCTCAGTCTCAGGGGGAGTCACCTCTACGGAGAAGGGGATCCGACTCTGCTCGACCTGGAGCATGTGAGGATCTCCGGCGATCTCCAGCTTGATGGAGACTTCGCCGCGGACGGCATGATCACCATTGCCGGCGCCAAGATCGGAGGCCAGCTCAACTGCCGAAATGGGACAATCAAGGCCACCGAGGGAGACGACGCCCTGTTTGCACAGTCGGCCGAGGTCACCAGCAATGTGCTCCTCGACGAAGGGTTCGCCGCCACCGGAACCATCAATCTGGTCGGTGCCAGAATCGGTGGACAGCTCAGCTGCCGAGGCGGGAGAATCACCGCCTCCAAGAGTGAATGTGCTCTCAACGCCCAGTCGGTGCACATCACCAGCGACCTGTTCCTCGACGAGAAGTTCGCCGCGACCGGCAGCATCAACCTCGCGGGTGCCACGATCGGCGGCCTGCTCAGCTTCGCCGGTGGCACGATTACCGCTGCCAAGAATGCCGAGGCCCTGTCCGCCCAGTCGGCAGCAGTAACCGGCGATGTGCTCTTCGACAAGTCAATCGTCACTGGCACCATCAACCTTGCGGGGGCCAAAATCGGTGGACAGCTCAGCTGCCGAGGCGGCACGATCACCGCCGCGAGAAACGCCGACGCCCTTTTTGCATCCCCGGTGGAGGTGACCAGCAATGTGCTCCTCGACGAAGGGTTCGCCGCCACCGGCGCCGTCAACCTGATGGGAGCCAAGATCGGCGGACAGCTCAGCTGCCGCGGAGGGAGAATCGCTGCCTCCACCAAGAGTCATGCTCTCAACGCCGAGTCGGCGGAGATCACGAGCGAGTTGTTTCTCGACGAAGGCTTCGTCGCCACCGGAACCATCAATCTGGCAGGGGCCAAGATCGGCGGGCAGCTCAGCTGCATTGGGGGAATTTTCGAGGCCGCGTCGGAAAGGCCGACGGTCGACCTCACCTCGGTGTCGCTCGGAATGCTGACCTGGAGGGAAGTGTCCTCGTGTCGCGGCGAACTCCAGCTCTTCGACTGTCATACGACCGTGCTCGACGACGACGAAGCCAGCTGGAATCTGGACGGAATGACTTATGACCTGCATGGATTCTCCTACGACCGCCTTTCGAGCTCGTGGCGGACCGAGCCGTCCTACCAACCTGGGGCAACGAGCAGGTATCGAGCGGGTGTGAGTTGGTTGGCCGGGTCGCTGGAGACGGGGATTCACACCTACCGGCAGCTGGCGGGTCTGTACCGAAGCCAGGGCCACGATGTGGAAGCACGTGAGGTGATGGTGGCAGCGAACCACAATCAGATATCAGGATGGCGGCGCATCCTCGGTGTCATCGGGTATGGATATCACCCGGAGAGGGCGCTACTGATCGCTCTCCCCTGGCTGATCCTCCTCACCGCCGCCGTGTCGTGGGGCAACGAGAAGATGCTGTTCCAGACCACTGCTGACAATGCCCCAACACTTCAACCGCTGGTGTACTCGATAGAGGTGATGACTCCCATCATCGACCTCGGTCAACGTCAATACTGGGTCCCGGACTCCACCACGGAGCCCTGGGGGATGGTCCTTGCATGGCTGGTTTGGCTGTCGATCATCTTGGGCTGGACCCTCACCACGATGGTGGTGGCCGGATTCAGCAATCTGATTCGACGTGAATGAGCCCCACAGCAACTCACCGCGTACATCCCCGAGGGGACGAGGTCGAGTAGCTGCATGGAGGACTAGGTTTGTCAGCGCGCCAAACACTTGTAGATCGCGGCGTCCACGCAACAGAAAGGACTGCCATGTCGGCGGAGTTCGTTGGCGAGGTGACCATAAGGAGTTCTAAGCCGGACGCGGTAGTCGTGGCCAGCGCGGCACGGCTGCTCAAGTCAGCAGCGGGTGGCTCGCCGCTCAATCCACACGAGGAGGCCTTGCTGGGTCCGGTGACGATCCGGCTCAGTGGTGATGGTCGCGAGATCATGGTTGGGGGTAGCCCCGCGGAAGCTCCGACCACAAGGATCCATCTGGACGGACAAGAGGGCGACATCACCGTTAGAGACTTCAACGGCAGCGATGTCCTCCGCTTCGACAGCCGATTCGCAGTGCTCGACATCGGCGGGTTGGGCAACGAAGGAGACATCCGTGTGCGCGACGGCGGTGATGCGACCACGATCCACCTCGACGGCAGTTCGGGAGACATCATCCTGAGCAACGGCGACGCCGCTGAGGATTTTGACGTTTGCAGTCTGGAGGCCGCTGTGCCGGGCACCGTGATGGTCCTCGAGCCGGATGGGCGTCTCCACCCGTGCTCGTCGAGATACGACAGCAGGGTCGTCGGCGTGGTCGCCGGCGCAGGCGCCTATCGCCCCGCCTTGATCCTCGACCGCCAGGAAGCCACCGAAACCGAACGAGCACCGATTTCGATCCTGGGAAAGGTCAGTGTCCGTGCGGACGCAACCGAAGTGCCAATTCGCGTCGGCGACTTGTTGGCCACATCGTCGTCCGCGGGGCGAGCGATGGCCGTGGACCCGTCGACCGCACCGATCGGAGCCGTGCTCGGCAAAGCCCTCACCCCCCTCGACGACGGGGTCGGTTTGGTCGACATGCTGATCAGCCTGCATTAGGAGATCCCACATGCCAAGTGTCCGAAGCCTGATGGAGTGCGCGGGCATCGACGCCTCCGGTGGAGTGTCCGTGTTGTTCGACTACTTCGGGTTCGCTCGCGGCAGGGTTCCTGAAGATCCCGATACCAGCGTGACAGCACAGGTGTCGGTCCTCGCTCAGGCGGCGATGATCGACGGCCGCCACTTCAACCTGAATGTGATTCGGGTTGGATTCGACACGCTGTCAGCCGGGGACGTGAGTGACGGTCTCATGAAACTCGACTACGCCGTATACCGCAGTCGCAAGGCCTTCCAGTCGCAAGGACTGGGAGTGGGGCGAGTCCAGCACTTCGAGATCAATACGACGGATGCGAATGGAAGGGATGACCTGGGAAGCGAGACCGAGGCAGACGACCTGTCCGACGAATGGTCGGTGCCGAACGACGGTATCGACGCGTTTGTCGTGCGGAACATCTCCGACTCGGACTACGTGGGGATTTCGCCGATCGAAGGCTCATGTGACAAGGGATCAGGGGACGACGGTCTGGTGGCGGGTGAGATCGGACGAGGAACGGAATCCGCAGCCCGCACCTTCGCCCACGAGATCGGCCACTACCTGGGGCTGAAACACAACCACGGCGATGACTGCCCGACGACTGATTCGGGGCAGCGGAATCTGATGGCGCAAACGAAGTGCGTGCCCATGATCGCCGGCACGAGCACGCGTGACGTCCGGAACGCAGCGCGACTCACTTCTGGTCAAGGCAGCACGATTCGCGATCACTGCAGCGTGAAGGAGGGTTGCTGACATGACGACAAAGCGAGGCGGCTCGGAGAAGGACGCCAGCCTGGTCGATCTCCGGGCTGCGGTACGCGGGGGCAGATCTGAGTTGAACCGGCTCGATGCGTTGGAGGTGCTCATAGATCGAGCTCCGCGTGGCTTGACCGGGTTCCTGTCCGAGGTGGCTCTCGACGACGACATTCGACTCGACGTGAGACTGAGTGCGGTGGGCGCCCTGGGCACCTCGGACAGCCCGACCGCCATCGATGGCCTGGTTGCGGCCCTGAATACCCCTGTCCAGCCGATCGTTCGTCGCGCCGCTCAGCGGTTGGGGACGTTAGGCGGGAGTGCCCAGTTGGAGGACCTGAAGGCGGTTCGAACCGGGAACAGTGCAACCCAGGATGCAGTCCGATTTGCCAAGCAGCTCATCTCCTATCGACATCGTCTCGGCCAATACCGATTGACGGTGCCGACCCAGCGGGTGCGGGCCGATCCGAGCGCTGCAGAGAGGATCCCGGTGACAGCTCCATCGAAACAGAAGAGGGCCGCACTCGAGGAGCGAGTATCAGAGCCGGTTCTTGGATTGCGGCTGACGACGACAGGCGCTCGGGAGCTCTCATGCAGCGGGGAAGCCATGTCTGTGCTGCCGAGCCGCGACTTGGTGGACGACGGACCGCGATGGCTGCTCGACGGTCAAGCGGCCCCAGCCGCGGTCTTGCAGCGCAATCCGGAGACGGGGGCCTACTTCCCGAGCCACATCGTCCTGACGGAGCCTGCAAGCGGCGGGGGCCTTCAGGTTCATGTTGCAAGGAGCTCTGGCATCGTCGTCCTCACCGGTCGCGGAGCCGTACGTGATGACGCGATTACGTTTGAGCTTGCGGCGGTCCCAACTCCGCATCTTCCGCCAACCACCATCACGGGTAGCTATGACGGACGCCAGGGGTTCCTGTTCGACACCATCCTCATCGACCGGCGGCTGTCGCCCGCTCAGTTGAGGATGGTCAGGACGCCGCTCCGCCAGACGAGTCCGATCGGCTGAACCTCTCTTTTATCTGATCGGCCTCGCTTCACACTTCCAGCATCACAGCCCGTCTCGTGCGCTGGGTCGGGGTCTTGATCGCATAGCGATGCCATCACTAGGCGGTTAAGGGCCCGGCCCGGCGGGTGTCTCCGCCCCTGTGTAGCGTTCCGTGAGGAGAGGCTCCGCCGGCCCGCGCAAAGGTTGGCCGATTGCGCGGCAAGGCCGAGGACTACTAAGCCAGTCGGCTTCAAATCCTGGATCGACCTGGGACAAGCTCTGAACGAGGAGGCTCGAACAATGTCGTTGGAAACACTCAATCTTCGAACACTCGATGGTGGAGAGGTGGGTCTGGACACGGGCCTCCTGGCCCCGATTCCGGACAAGTCCCGGCTCCGCCCCGGCGACCCTGGATTCGAAGATGCCACCCGAATCTGGAATGGGATGATCCACAAGGAGCCGGCTTTGGTGATCCAGCCGGAGAACACCGACGAGGTGGTCCTCGCGGTGAACCTCGCCCGGGAGCATCGGCTCTTGTTCTCGGTCAAGGGCGGTGGTCACAACATCGCCGGTCTGTCCCTCGCCGATCAGGGGGTGACGCTGGACATGTCCCGGATGCGGGATGTCAGCGTGGACCTCGAGAAGCGGCTGGTGCACGTTGGGCCGGGATGTCTCCTCGGCGACGTGGATCGTGCCACCCAGGAACATGGTCTGGCATCCACATTCGGCTTCGTTTCGGAGACCGGGGTTGCCGGCCTCACACTCGGCGGTGGGTTCGGGTACCTGTCTCGCAGGTTCGGATTCACAGTCGATGATCTGGTCGAGGTGGAGATGGTCACCGCCGACGGCAGGCTGAGGCGCGCCAGCCGGGACTCCGAGCCGGACCTGTTCTGGGCGCTGAGTGGCGGCGGGGGCAACTTCGGAGTGGTCTCCGAGTTCACCTACATGCTGCACGAGGTCGGGCCCCAGATCATGGGGGGTCTCATCGCCTGGCCTGCGGAAGATCACGCCGAGGATGTTCTCGGTCTCTATAAGGAGATAACGTCGACTGCACCCCGGGAGCTGACTCTCGTCACCACCATGCGGCTCGCCCCGCCCGCACCCTTCGTTCCCGAGGCCTGGCACGGCAAGCCGATCGTCGCCATGGTCGCCTGCCACAGCGGGGATCCGGAGCAGGCAGCCAGGGACCTGGCACCCATAAAGGAGTTCGGCAAGCCGATCGCCGATCTGGTGGTGCCCAAGACCTACCTCGAGCAGCAGTCGATGCTCGATGCCACCCAGCCCAAGGGAGCCAACTACTACTGGAAGACGGAGTTCATACCCGGGCTGAGCGACGACTACCTGGGAGTGTTCCGGGCCAATGCGGAGGGAATCGAGTCGCCCATGTCACAGGTCATCCTCTTCCACATCGGAGGCGCGGTCAACGAGCATGCCGAGGACGACGGGGCGGTGGGCAACCGTGACGCTGCCTTCGTCACCGCGGCCGCCGGCGCTTGGCCAGCCACTGACCCCAACGGAGAGGCGTATCAGGAATGGGTCCGTTCCGCCTGGGAGCGGATACGTCCCTTCTCGACCGGGGGCAACTACATCAACTTCCAGACGATGGACGAAGACGTCTCCCGGATCGAAGACTCCTACCGGGGGAACTACGAGCGGCTGCGGAGGGTCAAGGCCGAGTACGACCCGGAGAACCTGTTCCGGGTCAATCGCAACCTGGAGCCGGAGGGCTAGGACGAAGAAGACGGTTGAGGTCCTCGGTCCTCGAGGGTCGACGGTCGCCGGGTGTCACCGACAGCGGCCGATTGACTGAGCAGAGGTTCGCATCAGCCCGCAGAGAGCCGGCTCATCCGTTAGGGCGGTGAGTCCCTCGATCAGGTGCACCCAGCCAGTGCTGAACCGCGCCCTCCATGGACCTGGGCCGGCGGCGGCCTTGGCCAAAGTCTCGGGAACCGATACAGGCTATGCCGTTGCAGTGGACCCGTAGCCTCGGATCCGGTCACGGTTCCCGTAGGCGCCACCGGAGTACGAGGCGATGTCGGTCAGGACCGCGATCCCGATCCAGAGCCAATCGAGGCCGGTGGCCCCATTAGGGGCGACTGCCACGTACATCAGCGTGGTCCATGGCAGGAAGACGAACCCGAGCAGAGGCCACACGAAAGTGGAGAAGGCCAATTCCCAGCGCGCAGGCTGAGCCAGCCCCCAGACGACGATTCCAAGGCGGGGCCCGCCAAAACCATTGCGGTGAACAGGCAGCACATAGTCCTCGTCCTCTTCCATGAGGCATCCTCGAGAGTTTGCCTTGCTTGATGAGGCGGGCAGGAAACTCATCTCGAACCCGCCTCAGATCTTTGCCCGCTGGCACGCTACTCATCGCCACCAGCGGGTGTCGACTGGTTGGAGCCCATCGATGTCGACCCTCTTGGGGCGGCCGACGCCGTCCAGCGATCACGATCACCGCGAGGCGAACCCTACGTTGGGCGTCGCAACAATCGACGCCTGTCGAGCTGAGTCGACCCCCTCGGGCTCGTTTTGCAACGATGACCTCCTGCTTCTCCCGCTCCGGCACTCCGAATGGTCGAAGGCGGCGGCGATCTCGGCTCCAACCTCGTCGAATTCCTCAGTGGCGATGTGCAGAAGGGCCGGTCGACGACCTGCCCCTACCCATGCCCAGAAGCCGCCGGATCGGTTCAGGTGCGGGCGAACCGCGCTAGGCCCGGGTTCTTCCGCTGGATCCTGGATCCGGATTCGCCAACGAAGCAAGGCGGCGGCGGGCATCCTCGACTATGTCGAGACCCGCGAAGCCGACCGTCGTGATCGCCTCCGAAACCGCCGCTTTCACCCGGGTGGCAACCTCGTGCCCCAACCGTCGGCCGATCCATCCGGCATGAGTGTTGAGTACGAGGCCGAGGAGAAGACTGAGAGCGAGCGAACCTGCAATCAGAACGAGGGGCGTCGGAACCGGGCCGAGGTAAGGGACCTCGATAGTGGCGACCTCGAGGCTGCCCGGGCCGAAGATGACGATGAGATACCAGGCGATTGCGAACAGCAACACCGCCCCGGCCAACAACTGCACGAAGCCAACCACGAGCCAGAGGACCGAACGGGGCACGGTCAGTTCGCTGGCGGCGTGCCTCGTGGAGCGGTCGAGGGCCCTGGTGACCTCAGTCTCGGCATTGTCGGCTCCCAAGGTCTTGAAAAGTGACGGTCGGGTAGCGGCCGGGACCCTGGCTGCGGCATTGACCAGGGCCGAGCGGACCGGGTTCAAGACGTGGCCAAGGCTCCCTCGTCGTCGCCAATCGAGCAGATAGGCGGCAGGGTCCGCCTTCCGCCGTTTCCGTCCTGTGATCAGCGACAACAGGGCGAGGATCCGGGCCAGAAGCGAACCCCCCTGACGGCGGGCCCGGTGCATGACCGCCTCCTGCATCTGGTGCGAGACCCCGCCCGGATCGACCAGTGCCATCGCACCCTCCACCGAGGCGGCAACTGCCCCCTCTCTTTCCTTCGCGGGAAGCAAGGGCGAATGGGGGGTCCCCGGCTCCAGTCCTGCCGCCCGGGCAATTGCTTCGACCTCGGTGGCGACGTCGGTGGCGAGCTTCGCCGCCACTATTGCCTTACTGTCGGCGGCCTGGTTGAGCTCAGCTCGAAGATCCTCGAAACCACTGCCATCGACGGCGGAAACCATGTCGATCGGGACGCCCTCGATCCCATCGGCCGCCAAGCGCCGCCTTAAGTCGTCCACCAGCAATTGCCGCTCCCGGGGATCGAGACGATCGGCCTTGTTGAACACGAACTGCATCCGCTCGGCGTGTGGAGCCAGACGGCGGAGATAGACGTGCAGTCTTTCGTCGTCGTACTTCTCGGGATCGACCACCCACGCCACTGCGTCGATGCGGGGCAGCAGGGCATCGACCGTTGCGCGATGCTCCAGGCGAACACTGTCGAAGTCGGGCAGGTCGAGGACCGCCACCTCGGAGAGGTCGGCCCGGTCATGACCGACCACCCGCTCGACCCCCAACCAGTCGAGCAACGGGCGAAGATCCTCCCGGGCATGGTTCGCCACCCAGGCGAGAGGCTGTTCGGTTGTGGGACGCAGGGCCCGGGCAGGGCTGACTTCTTCACCGGCGAGGGCGTTGAGCACCGACGATTTGCCCACCCCGGTCCCACCGACCAGGGCCAGCACGTACACCTCACCGGGAAAGCCGAGCCGTCGCCCGCTCCGTTCGGCCAATTCCATCGCCGACCGGGCCTGCTCGGCGAGGCCGAGGTCGGCTGCGGCCACCGCCGCCCCTTGCAACCGCTCTAGCGGGGTCACCGCGGCTCCGGTGTGGCCGCTGCGTGTGCTGCCCGGCGCAGATCGGCGGCGAGGTCGCTTCGTTCAGCCATAGGCCCGAGGGCGGATACAAATCGTCGCTGCTCCGCTCCGAAGATCGAATCGAGGATCTGGTCGAGGCGAGCCCGGGCCTGGTTGACGAAGGCGGCAACGTTGCCCTCGCCAAATATCGCCTCCAGCAGTTTCTGGTTGAGGACGGCGGTGGCGGCGCCGATGCCCAGCTCGGCTCCGGTGAGGCCGCCGGTGTGCATGAAAACGGCCAGGATGGCGCTTGTCCCGAGCACGTTGAGGCCGATGCTGGCCGCCTGCGCCCTTCCCTTGCGCTGGACACCCATGACCCGGATCTCGTCGCCGATCTCCTCCATCCATTCCCGCAACCGGCCTGTCAGGTCCGCCGCCATGCCCGGCGACGATCCCCACAGCCCTGCATCCTCGGAGAGGGCCATGGCCCCATGCGGTTCGTCGACCCAGACGGTGGCGGTTTGTGAGGCGGCGGTGTCAGCATGACGCAGGACCGACGTCACCAGGTCGATGAAGGCAGCTTCCTGCACCTCGGGGGCCGGTGGGGGCGGCGAGGGTCGGACCAGGTCGCGGATGGCGGCGGCCATCCGGCCCACCCCTTCGGAGAGGTACCGGGCCACCGGCCCGGCGTTGACGAAGTCGAGCCACTGACGGAGCACCTCGGTTCGGAGGAAAGTGCCGCTTTCGATCTCCCGGTCCAGCTCGTTGCGCGCCGACCGGTAGTTCATCTCGAGCGCGTTGCGAAGCGACGAGGCCGCCTGCTGTTCTCGTTCCACCTCGGCGGCGATTTTCTCCACCGCCTCGGGGAGGCCGGCGAGGGCGTTGTCCACACTGCGCCGGGCTATCGACCGCCGCTCGTCGTCGTCGTGGCGCAGGCGTTCGATCGCCTCGAGGATCGGTTCGACCGATCTCCGCTGCAAACCGTCGGTGACAGGGTCGATCGCGCCTTCGGGGACCGAGACCACCTCCAAATCACCAAAGGCCCCCTGGCGGTCGAGATCTCCCCTCTCGATCAACGCCCGGTAGTCGGCCATCACCGCCGCCTCCTCGGCCGGGTCGGTGGGCATCCGGTTG
>CAZRID010000030.1:5471-15955 GCA_964600055.1 uncultured Acidimicrobiaceae bacterium | reverse complement strand
CGGGCTCGCAACCCCCATTCTACGAGCCCGAGCGCTTTCGTCGACCGGCCAGCCAGCCAGTGAGCCCTGCGGTGAAGACTGCGATCACTGCCAGCCAGATGACGCTGGTGGTGGCTGCCGGGCTCCCGCCCAGCCTGGCCACGAGGATCACGACACCTGCCAGCACCAGCCCGCTGACAGCACCGTGAAAACGCTCCGAGTGCCGGGCCATCCAACCCGACACCCAGCCGGCGACGGCCAAGCCTCCGATCACCCCCGTCACCAGACCGATGTCCGCTCCATTCTCGACTCCGAGCACCGTCAGCAACCCACCGAGGGCAAGGGCCAGGATCGTGGCCGAAAGCCCACCCGCTCCGACCCCGAGACCGACGGCGGCGAGGTTGAGCGCGGCGAGCATGACCCTCGATCTTGGCACGAGGCCGGCGGATGCGGGGCACCCTTCTTCTGTTTTTGCGCGCCGATCTCGACCTATAGGTCGAGATCGGCGCGCAAAAACGGGGGTCGGGACCGCGATCCGCCTGCGGGTTTCCCCCTCCCGGGCGGGGGGTATGGTCATTGGTGATGGATGGCAACGGCGTGCGTGGAAATCTCGTGGTCGCCGCCCATCGGCTTCCCGTCGCCTGGGACGAGGACACTGGGGAATGGAGTCCCAGCCCGGGCGGCCTCGTCTCTGCTCTCGCACCGGTCCTGCGCGAGCAGGGTGGTGTCTGGGTTGGCTGGAACGGAAGCCCCGGCGGGGCCTCCAAAACCTTCCGCGCCGCCGGCATCCGTAACAAACCGGTGGTGCTCAGCGAGGCCGACATCGAAGACCACTACGACGGCTTCTGCAACGGCACCGTCTGGCCGCTCTATCACGACGCCATCCGCCCTGTCGAGTTCCACCGACATTGGTGGCGGCCTCACGTCGAGGTGAACGATCGGTTCGCTCAGGCCGTCGCTCGCGCTGCCGGGCCGGGAGGAAAGATCTGGATTCACGACTATCAGCTGCAACTGGTGCCGGAGATGGTTCGCCGTCGGCTCCCCGGGGCCCGCATCGGGTTTTTCCTCCACATCCCCTTTCCCCCGGTGGACATCTTCGAACGGCTGCCCTGGCGGGCGCAGGTGCTGGAGGGTCTGCTCGGCGCCGATTACCTGGGCTTTCAGACCCGTCGGGCAGTGCTCAACTTCGCCGCAGCCGCCCGCGAGCTCGCCGGCGCCACCGGCCCGGCTTCGGCGCTCGAGTACCAGGGTCGCCACATCAGGGCACAAGCGGTCCCGATCTCGGTGGATGTGACCCAGAGCAAGGCGGTAGCCAACAGCCCGGAAGCCTTCGACATCTCCGAGCGACTGAAGCGGGACCTGGGCAACCCCGAGCACATCATCCTCGGTGTCGACCGGCTCGACTACACGAAGGGCATCGACCTCCGGCTCCGGGCGTTCGAGGTGATGCTCCAGAGACACCCCGAGCTTGCGGGAAGAGTCTCCTTTGTCCAGATCGCGGTGCCGAGCCGCGAGGATGTCGGCGAGTATCAGATCATCCGCCGCCTGGTCGAGGAGATGGTGGGGAGGATCAACGGCCGATTCGCCCGGGCCGCCTGGACCCCGGTCCACTACCTCTATCGCACTTTTCCCTTCCCCGACCTGGTGGGGGCGTATCTGGCTGCGGATGTGATGCTGGTGACCCCGTTGAGAGATGGGATGAACCTGGTCGCCCTCGAGTACGTCGCCACCCGGAGGGACAACACCGGCGCGCTGATTCTCAGTGAGTTCGCCGGCGCCGCCGAGCGGCTGGACGACGCCCTGATCGTCAACCCCTATGACCTGGACGGGCTGGCCCGGGCCTTGTACTCGGCGGTGATGATGACCCCGGAGGAGCAAGGTAGGCGGATGTCGAGGCTGAGGAGATCGGTTGGGCGCTGGGATGTCCATTCCTGGGCAAGGCACAATCTCGAGGCGATAGAAGGATGATCGAAGAGCTGGCCGCCACACCGAGGCTTCTGATCGCCAGTGACTTCGACGGGACCCTGGCCGAGATAGTCGAGGATCCCGACCTCGCCACGCCACTGGCCCGATCCAAGGCGGTCCTGGAAGACCTGGCAGGCCTGGAAGGGACCGCCGTGGCCATCATCAGCGGGCGCCGGCGGGCCGACCTCGTGGAACGCTTCGACCATCCGGCGTTTGTATTGATCGGCGAACATGGCGCCGACCACGGCTTCTGTACCGGGCCTGAGACGCCGGCGTTGGCCATTGCCCGCCAACTGGTGGACGAGGTGGTCCGAGTGACGCCGGGATCACGAGCCGAGCACAAGACCCGCTCCGTCGGATTCCACTATCGACTGGTAACCGATCCAGAGGAAACGGTCGAGAACCTGAGGAGACAGGCCGAAGAGATCGAAGGCCTTGAGATCGTCGAGGGGAAGAAGATCATGGAGCTCACCGATTCGTCGGTGAGCAAAGGCCTCGCCTTGGCCGCTCTGCGTCGGTCGCTGGGGGTCGATCGAGTTGTCTTCATGGGTGACGACGTGACCGATGAGACCGCTTTCGCCGCTCTCGAGGACGACGACGTGGGCGTTCACGTGGGGGTTGGCCCCACCCTGGCGACGGTGGCCGTGCCCAACCCCTCGGCTTTGGCAGACCTGTTGGAGACGATCTACGAGGCGCGAGCCGCTCGATCAGCCGCCCTCTGACCGGGACAAATCTCCGGCGCCATCGCACCTAATCTGAGACTCTGTGTGCGGTCGCTTCTCCATCACCGGTGATCTCGACTTCTACGCCGAGTACTTCGGCGTCGACGAGGTGCTCGCCGAGCGTCTGGAGCCCAATTGGAATGTCGCCCCAACCGACCCGGTCTACGTGATCGCAGAGCGCGATGGCATCCGGACACTCGGGTCCATGCAGTGGGGCCTGGTCCCCCATTGGGCCAAGGACACCAGGTCGATCCACATCAATGCCCGCTCCGAAACGGTTGCCAGAACCGCCGCTTTCAGGGAGTCGTTCTCCCGAAGACGTTGCCTGATACCGGCGGACGGTTTCTACGAATGGGAGCCCAAGGAGGTGGGCCGCACCCCACATTGGGTCTACCGGGCGGACGGGCATCCGATGGTGTTCGCCGGGATCTGGGCTTCGAGACTCGACCCCGAAACCGAGGTGTGGCACCGAACCTGTTCGATCATCACCGCCGGCGCCGAAGGTGTCATCACGTCGATCCACGACCGGATGCCGGTCTCGCTCGTGCCCGAGGTGTGGGACCCGTGGCTCGATCGAGACCTGCGCGACCCCGATGAGGTGGCCGGTTTGCTGCAAACCATCAACCCGGAGAACATCATGGAGCACGCCGTCTCGAGCCGGGTCAACTCGGTGAGGAACAACGGCCCCGAGCTTCGGGAGAAGGCCGAGCCCGAAAGCCTGTTCTGATGCACCAGCCGCTGAAACGCGAGCTGGGCATGGGCGGGGCCATCGTGACCGGGCTCGGCTCCATTTTGGGCACCGGGGCCTTCGTGGCCATCGGGGTCGCCTCGGGGATGTGGGGTGATGCGGTGCTTCTCGCCATACCGATCGCAGGAATTGTCGCGGTGTTCAACGGGCTCTCCTCGGCGTATCTGGCCGGTCGGTTTCCGGTGGCCGGTGGCACCTACGAGTACGGGTATCAGACATTGGGCCCGTGGTGGGGATTCACCGCCGGCTGGCTGTTCCTGATGGCGAAGACCGCCTCGGCGGCCACCGCCGCTCTCGGAGTGGCCCTCTATCTGGGAATCCCCGGTGACCGGCGCATCGTGGCGATCGTCGCCGTGGGATTGGTCACCCTGCTCGTACTGGCCGGTCTGAGACGAACCACGGTGGTCAATGCAGCTCTTGTCACTATCACCGTCACCACTCTCGCCGGCTTCGGAGTGATCGCTGTGACCGATCCGGTGGTCTCCTGGTCTCCCGGATTCACGGGAGCCGATGGCCTCCTGCCCGCCATCGCCTTCCTCTTCGTGGCCTACACCGGTTATGGCCGCATCGCCACCCTCGGCGAGGAAGTGCATCGACCTGCTCACACCATCCCGAGGGCGGTCATTGTGACTCTCGCGATCGCAGCCGTCCTCTATTCGTTGGTCGCCGTGGGTGGGCGGGCGCTCGGTGGGACACACTGGGGCCTTGGATTCGACGCCGGGATCACTTTGGCCGACCTGATGGCCGAGCCGTGGTCGACGATCGTGAGTGTTGGAGCGGTTGCGGCCATGCTCGGAGTGCTTCTCAATCTGGTTCTCGGCCTGAGCCGGGTTTGGCTGGCGATGGGAAGACGTCTCGACATGCCCGAGGCGTTGTCCCGGCTCGACACACGATCGGTCCCGGTCATCGCCATCATCGCCGCGGCTTTCCCCATCGCCGCAATTGCCTTGATTGGAGACATCACCCTGGCCTGGAGCTTCTCTGCGCTCACGGTCCTCCTCTATTACGGGATCACCAATCTCTCCGCGCTGATGCTGGATCGCCGGCGTTGGACAGCATGGCTCGGTCTCGCATCGTGCCTGTCCCTCTCAGTCTTCGTGCCTTTGTACGTCTGGCTGGTCGGACTCGGGATCGTGGCGATCGGGCTTCTCTGGAAGACACAACGCCGGGGTTAATCCCGCTCCACCGGTACGCTGCCGACGGGTCGGAGTCCCATGAACCACGTAGTTCGAATCGCCCTGGCCGCTCTGTTGCTCAACGCCTGCAGTTTCATCGTCGGCGAGACACCAACTCAGACAGCAGTCACACCCGTCACCACCACTGCGGTCACCACTACTACTACTACCACCACCCCTGCCACGACAGGGACGACGGTGCGCTCGTGCGTCCATATCACCGGCAGCGGGGCTCCGGTCTCGACTGGGTCGGTGGCCGGGGACGCGTTGTCGCTGTCGGGTGAACTCTTTCTCTGCGCCAATGACGTGGTCGTGGTTGGCGAGTCCGACCTCAACGAGGTGGCGGCGGCCGCGCAGTTGGCGGCGGCACTCGGCGGTCCGCTGCTTCACCCCCACCCTCAGCTCGCAGCCGAATTGGGCCGTCTCAAGCCGATGCGGGTCCACCTGATCGGCGCTGTCGAGGTCATCACCCCACCGACCGCCGAGGTCCTGCGCCCAAACGTGACCGAAGCTGTGGAGTCGGCGCGTTCGGCTGTCGGCGTGTCCGAGGAGGTCCTACTTCCGGTGATACCGGACGCTTCGACGGTCATCGCGACCGTTGCGGCCATCACCGGCCGGGCCAATGTTGTGATACCGCAGACCGATCCCAGCGTCTCGACCACCGCCCCTGCCGTGCCCACCGTTGATCCGGCCGCCCTCATGGCGGGCCTCGCCCAACCGACCGGGTCGGAGTCGGTCTGGTTGGTCGATGCCGCCCAGCCGGTTGCGATCCTCTCTGCAGCGGCAACAGGCAGGGTGGCCGGCGCAAGTGTGGTCGCCTACGACCCTGCCAACATCCTCGGTCATCCCGAGATCAGCCCCGCCCTCGCCGGCCGACCGCCGGGTGCGATCCGATTCGTGGGAACTGTCCCTGAGGCCTTTGAGTGGGAGATTGCCGTCCTGTCCCGGGGGGTCCAGGTGCCCGGGGGTGGTTTCCGCGTCTTCCCTGAAGGCCAGGCCCGGCGGTATGTCGCCTTCTACGGCCATTTCAGGACGACCGGTCTCGGCGTCCTTGGCGAACAGGGGCCACAGGCGACCCTCGACCGCATGGCTCCGCTTCTCACCGAGTATGCGGCCGACGGCAGCCAGGTGATCCCCACCTTCGAGATGATTGCCACCGTCGCCTCTGCCACGGCGACCGAGGACAACGACTACAGCTTCGAGTGGTCGCCCGACGGTTTCGCGGAGTGGATCGCCGTGGCAAAAGAGAAAGGCGCCTATGTCATCCTCGATCTCCAGTCGGGACGCGACGACTTTCTCACCCAGGCCAAGCAATACGAGGAGTTGCTGAAGCTCCCCTTCGTCGGTCTGGCATTGGACCCCGAGTGGCGTCTTGCGTCCGACCAGGTGCATCTTGAGCAGGTCGGCCAGGTGCAAGCGTCAGAGGTCAACAGCGTGGTCGACTGGCTCGCCGACCTGGTCAGGGACAAAGGCCTCCCCCAGAAGATGATCATCGTCCACCAGTTTCAGTCGCGGATGATCGTGGACCGGGAGACTCTCAAACAGCGGCCCGAGCTCGAGATGGTGATCCAGATGGATGGCCAGGGCCCGATCGCGACCAAGGACGAGACCTATGCGGTCCTCACCGCCGGAACCGAGGACGCTCACTGGAGATGGGGGTGGAAGAACTTCTTCGACGAGGACTCGCCTGCCACCGCCACTCCCGCGTACACGATCGACAAGGACCCAGTGCCCGTCTTCGTGTCGTACCAGTAGATCTGGCAACATCGGAACCGAGCGGAAAGGAACCCTTGACCAAGTTCGCGTATTTCTGTGGCCATGAGCAGTGGCACCCCGAGGAGCTGGTGGAGCACGCCGTCCTCGCCGAAGAGGTCGGCTTCGACGCGGTTGTGGTCTCGGAGCATTTCCACCCCTGGGTCGACGACGCATCGGCTTCCGGGTTCGCCTTCTCCACGATCGGCGCTATGGCCGCGGCCACCGAGCACATCGAGTTCATCACCGGGGTAACGACCCCACTGTTCCGCTATCACCCCGGAGTGGTGGCCCAGGCAGCGGCCACACTGGACCGGCTGTCCAGCGGGCGCTTCACCCTCGGCGTCGGCACCGGGGAGAACATCAACGAGGGGCCCCTCGGGTACGACTTCCCTGCCTATGCGGAGAGAAACGCCCGGATGGCCGAGTCCCTGGAGATCATGCGACGTCTCCTGGACGGGGAGAAGCTCACCTACGACGGCACCTACTACCGAACCGACCGGGCCAAGCTCTACTCCCCGCCGATCGGGTCGGTTCCGATCCTCATGGCCGCCGGCGGGCCGAAGTCGGCCACCCTCGCCGGTGAGATGGCCCAGGGCGTCATCACATCGGTCAAAGACCCCGCACAGACCATCGAGAAGGTCGTTGACCCGGTCAACCAGGCGGCCAGGGCCAAGGGCCGTCCGGACCCCATCATCCTCGCCACCCTCTGGTCGATCTTCGCCAGGGACGACGAGGAGGCCTGGGAGGCGATCTACTCCTGGAGAGGTCTTCGCGCTCCGGGAAGACTCGAAGCTGTGGATCCGGCCGAGCTGAGGGAGAAGGCGGACGAGTTGCCCCGTGAGGAAATCCTGGGTCGGTATCCGCAGGTGCAAACAGCCGATCAGATCGTCGAAACCTATCGCCCCCTGGCGGAAGACCTGGGGGCCGACATCGTCACCTTCCAGATGGCATCACTCGACCAGCCAGCCCTGATCCGCCTCCTGGGCACCGAAGTCCTCCCCGCGATGCGAGGCTGAAAGAACCCCCCTCCCCCCTCCGGGGTACTCCCCAGGGATAATGGGGGTGGCGGCCCGCAAGGGCCCGAGGGGGACTCCTCGTTTCCTCCCCCGCAAGGGGAGGTGGCCCGCAAGGGCCGGAGGGGGCTCTTCGCTTTCCCTAACCAACCCGGGTGATCAGCTCGACGAGCTGGAGAATGCTCTGCACCGTCTCTGGGGCGAGACTCTCGTCGGTGGCTGCAACCAGGAGCGAGGGCACGACGTCCTGAAGTGCGGCGAGGGTGGCTCTCGAGTCTTCACTCGACGTGCCCAAGAGGAGCTCCACCGGTGCGATCATTTGCTCCGCCAGCACCGCCCCGAAGGATGCGAACAGGTCGATGCGGTGACCGTCGACATCGCGGGTGATGATCAAGCGTTCGACACCGGCCTCGGGTGTCACGCCGACCAGGAAGAACTCCACACCGCTCTCGGTCGTGGTGCCGCTGTCTTCGATCGTAAGCTCACCGGTGAACACCTCACCCACACCCTGGGCGAAGCCACCCCAGAAGTTGGACGCGATCTCGGCGTCGCCGCCCTCGAGAGCGTCGGCGACCTGACCGGTGGTGGCACCCTCGGCAAGTGAGGCGAGAGCTGCCTGATTCGGGACGGCGAGCGAGCTTGCTGCACCGAAGTCGCCGGATGCCAACAGAGCGCGAAGGTCTTCGACCGCCGCCACCGGAGTCTCTGCGCCCTGGCCGATGGTGATAGTGGTCGTCGTATTGGCGTTGCCGCCACACGCGGAGACTGCCACCACGGCGAGCACGGCGAGAGCCCTACGCATCCTCAGCCACATAATCCGGGAGACGGCCGGTGCTGACCACCATCAGGCGACGCTCCTTGCGGTTGAGACCCACCGCCACCCAGAGCCAGATCAAATAGGTGAGACCCACGGCCTCGAGCACCCACCGCCACGGATCGGACATCGCCCTCTCCCATGCCAGCGGCCAGAACGGTGACTCCCCCGCCGCTATCTCCCACCCGAAGAACGGCCACAGGAAGATCTCGGGGTCGGTCCACATCCCGTCGAGCAGCAGATGGAACAACCAACCGACGCCGAGCGCCATGAAGGCACGGCGCCGTCGGCCCCTCCGGGTGAGGAGGAGCACCAGCGTCATGTAGACGGAAGCCACGAGCAGGGTGTGAAACCACAACTCCCCTGTCGAGTATCGGTCGGCAACCAGCACGGTCCCGACGCTTAGGTCGATCAGATCGGGCAAGATCGCACCGAGCAGCAGGAACCTCACGTCCACCTTCGGGTCCCGGAAAATCCATCGGAACAACCACAGGACAGCCCCGAGGTGCCAAAACAGCATCGCTCAGGCGAAGAGGATCCGCCGGCAATGTACGCATCGCGGGATCTCGGCCGACAGTGCCTCGGCTTGCTCGGCGGGTGACAGCGCCATGTGACAGCCACCGCAGACACCATTCTCGAAACGGGCGATGGCGACACCTTCTTTGATCTGGCGGAGTTTTTCGTACATCTCGACCAGATCGGCCGGCACCGGCACGAGGGCGTCCGTCTTGCGTTCCTCCTTGCGGGCCAGATCGGCATCGATCAGCTTCCATTCGGCCTTGATCGCCGTTTCCAGCCGTGCCTTCTCGACAACCACCGCGTCGAGACGGGATCTGAGGTCGGTCACCTGCTCACGAACCGGGTCGACACTCTCCAGCATGATGAGCACCCTCTCTTCCAGTGCATCACGCTGGCCTTTGAGACTCTGCACTTCGAGGCGCATGTACTCGGTTTCCCGTGCGCTCATGCCACCGGCGTACAGCCGGGTCTCATGCTCCTTCAGCTTGGCTTCGAGAATCTCAAGCTCACCTTCGGATTTGTCGAAGTCGAGCTCTAGAGCCCTGAGCTCCGATGCGGCGGTCTCCAACTCGGCCGTCAGCTGCTGCTCACGTTCGTGGGCTGCTTTGTAGGCGGCCAACTCGGGGAGGGACTGTCGCTTTTCGAGGAGGCGATCGATCTGAGAATCGAGATCCTGGACGTCGAGCAGATCGGCGAGGCTCGTTATCTCCATGCAGGCCGGGAGGGTAGCGATGAGTCAGCTCCAAGTTTCCGGGTCGAGATGGGTGAGATCGACCACTCCCCGGCCCACGACGTCGGCCACCATCGCCACCAGGGCGACCATGCCCGGGCGCTCGGTGGCGATGTGCCCGGGGTCGACGAGGGCGAGACCCAGGTCGAGCGCATGAACCGTTCGATGATGTGAGACGTCGCCGGTGACCAGGGCATCGGCGAGCCCTGCGGCCTGTTCGATGAAGTCAGACCCGGAGCCGGGGACCACCGCTACCCGCTCCAACCGACGTGCCCGGTCCCCGGAGACCCGCAACCCGCTGGAGCCAAACGCATCGGAGATCCTGGCGTCGAGTGCGTCGAGGGTCTGCTCGAAAAGACCGACCCGACCGATGGCGGGAGTGCCCTCGATCTCATCGGCCCCGAACGGGGCGATGTCGCGCAGTTGGAGCAGCGCTGCGAGGGCATCGGCCGTGCCACCAGGGGCGACATCGAAGTCGGTGTGGATCACCACCAGATTGACCCTTGCACCCAGCAGTCTGAAGGAACGGGCCGAAGGTGAGCGGCCGGCGATGATCCGGTTGGTGGGCTCGAAGAGCAGGGGGTGATAGGTGACCAGGAGGTCGACCGGCTCCTTCTCCAGAGTCGCCACGACCTCTTCTGTGACCTCGTGGCAGATGGCGACCGAGTCGGCCTGAGCGCTCAGGTCACCCAACTGAAGCCCCACCGGGTCCCAAACCGCAGCGTGCTCGGGACGGGTTCGCTCGGCCAGGGCCTGGACGATGCTGGCAACGGTGGGCACCTGCCGATGGTATCCGAGGCAACCAGACAGCAAAGATCCCCCTCCGGCCCTGACGGGCCACCTCCCCCTCCGGGGGAGGAAACGAGACCTCCGCTTCACCCCCCGCAAGGGGAATTACCCGAACGGCGGAGGAAACGAGACCTCCGCTTCACCCCCCTCGCAAAGATCCCCCTCCGGCCCTGACGGGCCACCTCCCCCTCCGGGGGAGGAAACGTGCCCTCCGTTTCACCCCCCCGCAGAGCGGAACCAAAACGAGAACTCTGTTTCTCCCCCCGAAGGGGGAG
>CAZRID010000030.1:0-5371 GCA_964600055.1 uncultured Acidimicrobiaceae bacterium | reverse complement strand
GGGGGGACTCCTCTATCCTCCGCAGACCTTGGACCTGCACCGACCCCTGGACTGGGCACCACCGCCGGACTGGCAGCGGGCGGTTGTGATCGACTCGCATACCGGAGGAGAGCCGTTTCGGGTGGTGGTCGAAGGCGCACCTGAGATCCCCGGCGACACCATGATCGAGCGCCGTCGTTTCGCCCGCGAGCACCTCGACGGGTTGCGCCGGGCGCTGATGTGGGAGCCACGCGGCCACGCCGACATGTATGGCGGGTTTGTCGGACCGCCGGTCGAACCGAGCAGCGACCTTTCGGTCCTGTTCATCCACAATGAGGGCTTCTCGACCATGTGCGGGCACGGGATTATCGCCCTGACCAAGGTGGTCCTCGACACCGGCGTCCTACCCGCCACGGAGCCGGAGACCGTGATCCGTATCGACACCCCAGCCGGTCAGATCGAGGCCACGGCAAACGTCGCCGATGGAGTGGTCGGACAGGTCAGGTTTCGCAATGTCCCCTCGTTTGTGGTGGACCTGGACAACACCGTGGAGGTCCCGGGGCAGGGCGAAGTTCGATACGACCTCGCATTTGGTGGGGCCTTCTATGCGTACGTCCAGGCATCGGACCTCGGGCTCACCGTGGCCCCCGAGGAAACAACTCGTCTCATCGAGACCGGTCGTGCCATCAAGCGGGCGGTGATGGAGTCGAGGTCGATCCCCCACCCTGTCGAGCCCGACCTCGGCTTCCTCTACGGGGTGATCTTCGTCGGGCCGGCAGAGGACCCGGCCAATCACTCGCGCAACGTGTGTGTATTTGCCGAAGGGGAGGTCGACCGCTCCCCCACCGGCACCGGAGTCAGTGGCCGGCTTGCAATCCACCACGCCCGGGGCGAGGTTGCCGACGAGGGCATCACCGTCGAAAGCATCGTGGGCAGCGCCTTCACCGGCCGGGTGGTGGCGACGACCGAGTTCGGTGGCCTGCCGGCGGTCATCCCCGAGGTATCGGGGACGGCGTACATCACCGGACGCAGCGAGTGGTGGATAGACCCGGACGACGCTCTCGGTGCTGGGTTCGTTCTTCGTTGAGCCTCAACGACTAAGAACCCCCTCCGGCCTTGCGGGCCACCTCCCACTGCGGGGAGGAAACGAAGAAGACCCCCTCCGGTCCTAGCGGGCCACCTCCCTGGGGGAGAAAAAGCGTTACCTGGTCACTTTTGCTCTGCGAACGGGTTTGCCTTCGAAGAGCAGATCGTCGAGCGAGACGGGTTGGAGACCACGCCGCCCCATCTCGCCGAGAAGGGCCCGGGTCAGGTCTTCCTTCCGGATCAGGTCTCTTTCCACGTCCTCGACCACCGATGCCCCCACGGGGGTGTCGTGGAGCAGGCCGATTCCTCCCGGGGCCATCAGGTTTGTGGTCCCCAGCAGAGGATCCGCCGGAGTGAGACCCTTCCAGTCGTCGGTGTCGACCGACCAGAGGATCGTCTTCATTCCTCGGGCCTTGGTGACAGACAGCGAGCGAAGCCCATGAGCACCATAAGGAGGGCGGAACAACGTCACGGGCTGACCAGCTACCTCCTGCAACTCGTCGTGTGCCTTCGAGATCTCGTCCTTGATCGCACTCCATGGAGCCGTGGAGAGACGCAGGTGGGTGCGTCCGTGGAGCCCGATCTGGTGGCCTCGGGCAAGGGTCTCGCGGACGATCTCGGGATGACGCTTGGCAGGATCGGCGAGCAGGAAGAAGGTCGCATGGACATTCGACTCGGCCAGTGCGTCGAGCACCGCCGGTGTCACCTCGGGGTGTGGCCCGTCATCGAACGTGAGATGGAATATCGGACGGGAAGTCGCCACCTCGCACACCGAACCGGCAATGGCGTCGATGGCCCGCCCGACACCAAAGCTCCGAGCCAGCGAGGCTATGCGACGTTTGCGTGCCATTCGTTCAGCTGACCCTTCGCAACACGATGCTCATGGTCTCATCTGCCATCCGAGCTCATCCCTCCACCCGTGGACGATGGCCTTGCGGTTCACCACCAGGTTCTGCCATGCGTCCTTTGGCGCCAGTGGAAGGTTGACCAGGGGTTTGAGGATCCCGCGGGTCAGGGTGACGGTGAGCGCGGTGCGAGTGCGGCCGTACTTGCGTAGCAGCCAGATGAGGTTGCGCAGGCTGTAGTAGTGACGCCACGAGGCGGGTTTGATCCGATAGTCGGTCCGCGCCCTTGCCTCGAGCACCGCCTCCGGGGCAAGGTCGCCGGCGGCACGTTTGAAGGCTTTGCGGTGCTTCCACTGCTCACCGTCGGCGTACAGCCGGTAACCGGCATCATGGATCCGGAGACCGAGCTCGATCTCCTCGTAGCTGAAGAAGAGATCTCCCCGATGGACTCCGACCTCTCTCATCACTTCCAGCCGGTAGCAGGGCAAACCACCCTCGGCGATGAAGTCGACCGGCACCGGTCCATCGATCTCGGCATCGCCGATGCGGCGAATCACTGCCTTTCTGAAGTCGAAACGACCCCCGCTGATCCCCACCCCCGCAGTGAGCGGGTCGGTCTCGACCATCTGACGGGCGAATATCTCTGCGTTCTCGAGCGCATCGTCGAAATAGGGCGGGTCGTCGTCGTCGAAGGTGATTACCCAGTCGTCCTCGGTGGCTGTCTCCATGTGATAGAGCAGACCGCGGGCATATCCCTCGGCCGGGCCGATGTTCTCACCGGCGTCGATGTAGACGGCATCTGACCCCTCGTTGCGATAGCGCTCGACCTCCAGGGCCGACTCGGGAGTGCTGCCGTTGTCGATCACGACCAGACGATCGAGCCGCCTCGTCTGGGCGAGAAGCTTGTCGAGAGACTTCCCCAATTCGTCAGGGCGCCGGAAAGTCACCATCACCCCGAACAGCCGGCCTTTGTCTGACATACCTCGGGCAATCTAACGGCGAGCCCGGCGGCGGAAATAGCCCGACTTTGCCTTCCGGTGCAAAGCACAAAGGGATTGCCATTGGCGACCGGGGAGTATCATCTGTGCGGAATCCGCCGGTTTTACGGGTGTAATCGCGGCTGCGGACCCTGGGGGCGAGCGGCGTTTCGGACTCCAATCCAACACAACATGCCTGATCCCATCGTCACGATCGACAAGGTCCGCAAGGTCTACCAGCCTTATTCCCGCTGGATGAAACTCATGCTCCGCTCGGCGACAACCGAGCCGGTGGTTGCCCTCGACGACGTCTCGTTCGATGTGTACCCGGGTGAGCTGAGAGTGATCCTCGGTCCGAACGGCGCGGGAAAGTCCACCCTGTTTCGGGTCCTCACAGGCCTGACCACCCCTACCGACGGATCAGCCACCATCCTCGGTCTGGACGCGACACGGGAATCCACCAAGATCCGGAAGCTGGTTGGGTTCATGCCTGCCGAGAACCGAACCCTCCTGCTCCGTCACTCGTGCCGGGAGAATCTCGAGTTCCACGGACGTCTTCAAGGAATCGAAGAGAACGAGCTCAGGAGTCGAGTCGACGAAACCCTCGAGATGGTCGGCCTCTTCGAGGCGCGTGATCGAGTGGGATTCGCGCTCTCCACCGGCATGCTCGCCCGCCTGATGCTTGCCCGCGCCATCCTGCACACACCGTCGGTCCTCATCCTGGACGAGCCGACCGGTGCGGTCGACCCGATCGGCGCCTACGAGTTGCTGAGGCTGGTGCAGAAGATCGCCGCGGAGGGCGACCTCGCCGTGCTCATCAGCTCACATCGACTGGACGAAGTGGAGATGCTCAACGATCAGGTCCTTCTCCTCAACCGCGGGAAGGTCGTCTACAACGGGCATCTCGAATCCATGGCGTCGACTTCTCTCCGTCCCAAGGTCGAGATCGTTTTCGAGGAGCCGGCGGCCGCGGTGAGTGCGTCACAAACATTGCAACTCGTAGCCGGCATCGACGATGTCACGGTGGATGGCGGCACCGTCATCGTCGGATCCGACCTCTCCCTGGCCCAGATCGTCAGTGAGCTAGACGGTCACGTCGACGAGGTGAGCTCGATAGGGCATGCCCGACCCAAGCTCCGGGATGTCCTCGAGGAGATGTTGAGACCGGGGCAAGGGGAATAATGAAGTCGATCCTGCGCAAGCTCGGCCGGGGAGCCCAGGTCACGGGTGCCTTCTGGCGCATCGATTTCATCAAGGCGATGAACTACCCGTTGGCGTTGTTCATGAAGGGGGTGAGTGCCTTCATCCCGGTCTTCACCTTCGTCTTCGTCGCCGAGTTCCTCGACAACAACGGCCCGGAAGTCGCAAACGACTACTACACCTTCGTGGTGATCGGGGTGGTCACGGTGAGCATCCTGGCCGCCACCCTCAACTCGTTTGGCAACGACATGCTCGAGTTGGTGACCCAGGGCCAGCTGGAGATGTTCCTGGTCGAACCGGTTCGTTGGAACCTGCTCCCCTTCGCAATGACTCCCTGGGCCGCATTTCAGGCCGCTGCCACCTCAGCAGTGATGGTCCTGTTGTCGATACCCCTCGGCGCTCAATACCGGCTGGAGGGGGTGCCGATCGCGATCCTGATCGTCTTCCTCGGGCTGGCCGCCACCCTGGCCATTGGCATCCTCGGGGCGAGCATCAAGATCCTCTCCAAGCGGGCCGATCCCGTTCTCTCCCTGTACGCACTCGCCGCGTCTGTGCTGTCAGGCGTCTTCTTCCCGGTCGAGGTTCTTCCCGCGGGGTTGCGTGCCCTCGGTTGGGCGATACCCCACACCTATGTGATCCAGGCCCTGCGCCGGGTCCTGATGCCCGATGGTGAAGTGCTGCCGGGCCCCACCGCCTGGCAAGCCATTGCCGCCCTCTCACTCTTCTGCCTGATTCTCTACCCGATCGCGATGTGGGTCTTCGACCGAAGTCTCGAATACGGTCGCAAGATCGGCGCCCTCAGCGGCTACTAGATGTGGATACCGCGCACCAGGGACGCCACATGGACGCCCTTCCAATAGCAGCAGCCCTCTTCGAAGGGCTCTCCGCCAACCGGGTCGACTACGTCCACTGGAAGAGCAACGAGCACCTGGTCCCTGCCCTGCGCGGCGAGACGGACCTCGATCTGCTCGTTGCGGAAGCCCATAAGGACGTGTTCGAGGAGCTGCTTGCCGATCTCGGCTTCCTGCCTCTCGCCCCGGCCCGTGCGCGGCGGATCCCCGGATCGGAGAGCCATCTCGGTTTCGACGCGTCGACCGGAACCTTGGTCCACCTCGATGTTCAGTACCGGCTGACCGTCGGGGAACAGCTGCTCAAGAACCACCGTCTCCCCGTTGAGAACTGGCTTCTCTTGGATTCGGCGGTCCTACACGGCGTTCGGGTCCCGGAGCCCGAGCGTGAGCTGTTGCTTCTCTACGTGAGGACCATGCTGAAGACGACCACACG
>CAZRID010000029.1:0-16137 GCA_964600055.1 uncultured Acidimicrobiaceae bacterium | reverse complement strand
CATCCGCGACCGGGTGATCGAGCTCACCGAGCGGGGAAGCCGTCATCTCTGGACCGCCCGTATCTGGGAGATAAGGGCTTAGCCGCCCGTCAGCTGGACTCGACCAAACGCTCCAACGCCACCCCAGCCTGTGTTGGCAGATCGAGTGGGTGCACGGACATCGTCGTTCGCGAGCCCTCGAGAACCCGATCCCGGTTGATTCGTCGGCCAGGTTTTCCGGGCCCGGGTTCTCGTGGGCTGCGTTTCCCCAAGGGTTGTGAGCGAGAGGTGCCGCCCCAACCCAAATGAGTCTTTGACTCAACCCTCCCAACGTACCAATCAGGTCTTAAGGCCTGCTTAAGGAAATCTTGTGAACTATTCGGCGAGACGGCGGTAGGCGCTGCGGAAATGGATCAAAGGGTCGGTGAAATTGGACACCTCGACCTCGTCCACGGTTCCCACGATCAGACCCGACCAGCCCGTTTCCTCCCGCGAGACGAATGTGCAATAGAGGCGGTCGGGGAGATCGTCGAGCATTGGGCCCCATTCAGAACCTGTGGCCTCGACCGTGGCGAAGAGACCACCGGGAGAAGGCGACAGGCCGGCAAAGACGTCGGCCAGTCGATGGTGCTCGAAGCGGCAGATGTGGACAATGAAGCGGCCGGTTTCGGCGGCCAGCGACCAGAGATCGGTGGTAGGCGCGGCGAGCAAATGGACTCGGCCAGGCTCACCTTCGATGACGAAGAGAGAAGAAACGGTGAGCCCGGTCCGCTCGGATTCCGACCCTGTGGTGACGATGGTCACCCCGGCGGCGAGGCGACCCCGAAACCTTCGAGCCTGGTCCCTATCCCCGGGCTCAGGGCGGAACGGGTTCTCGGAATGAATCATTCGCCCTGACCCTAGGCAAATCTGTCATACCCCTCTGGAAGGATGATCTCAGACCCCGAGAAGGGATGAGGACATGACCACAGAGACAATCGCTCCAATGATCGCCCTGGTGATCGCAGTCGTGACGGCTCTCGGCGTCATCGGGCTTGCCATCACCTTCTTTGCGACTCGAAAACGACAGCCCGAGGTCGATCCCGCTCAGACCGGTCCGGAGATGACTCGACGTCTCGAGGAAATGAAGAGCGCACTTGCCGCTCGGGAAGGAGCACTCGGGGCGCAGGTGGCTCAACTCGACACCAAGCTCGCAAACCTTCAGGAATCGGTGACAGGTCGGGAGGCTGCTCTCGACGAGCAGGTGCGGGGGATCGGTTCCCAGATGCAGGGGATCACTGCTCTCTTCACGAACGACCGGGCGAGGGGTGGCTGGGCCGAGATCGGGATGAAGCGGATCTTCGAACAGGGCGGTCTGGTCGAGGGTCGCGACTACACCTGTCAGGTGAGTGAGGGAGGCATCAAGCCCGATGCCGTGGTCCATCTCCCTGGCGGTCGAAAGATCGTCATCGACGCCAAGTTCCCCACCGCCCGGTTCGGCGACGCTCTGTCCGAGGAAGACCCCGATCGCCGCCAACGTCTTCTCAGTGAGCAAGGCAAGGAGCTGGAGCGGGTCGGCAAGACCCTGGCCAACAAAGGATATGCCGAGCTGGCCTCGGGTGGGTATGTGGTGATGTATCTCCCCTCACAGGCCGTGTACGAGGCATCGGCTTCAGCCCATCCCGAGCTCATCGACCGTCTGATGACGAGTCGGGTGATCGTTGCCGGCCCGACTGCTCTATATGCGCTGCTGCTGACTGTCGGTTCCCTGCTCACCGAGTTTCAGGCCCTACAGCAAGCGGACCAGATCCTCGATGAGGCCCGTGAACTGCACAAGAGGTTGACCACTTTCGCCGGTCACCTCCAGGGAATCGGCACCGGGCTGACCAAGGCGGTGAAGGCGTTCAACGAGGCGGTCGGCTCCTGGGGGAGCAAGGTTGCGCCACAGCTGACCCGTATGACCGACCTGACCGGCCGTGAGGTCGGAGAGGGCCTGGCTCCGGTCGAGGAGGCGGTCAGGGAGGCGCCCGATGGCGGGCTCAGGGTCGTGGGTTGAGAGATCCGGATCAGACCTTGACGAACTGGAGGATGCGAGATCCGTCGCGGTCGAAGAGCTCGAGGAGATACCCCTCGCGGATCAGGTAAGAGTCCGTGGTCGGCAGCAACTCGAGATACCTCCCCTCCTGCGCCATCACACCGTCCGGGTGCTGGCACATCATCCGGGTGCCGGCCGGAGCAGGGATTCGCAACGACGGCCCCTCGGCCTCGTAGGTCGTCGTGTAGCGGTTGCACCCACTGTGACCGCGAAGACGTCCGTCTTCGAACAAAGCCGTGATCTCCGTATCCAAAATCGGGCTGATCAGGGCCTCGCTCCCGTTCTCGTAGATGAGCAATGACCACGATCCGTCGAGGCCCGCCAGCAGCGGGACCATCACTACCGCGATTCGACCATTCTGTCCCAATTCGAGATGCTCTCCGACGACATCCATCGAGTCCGCGCCCTGAAGTGCATCGAGGAACCGTTGCTCCTGCTCCATAACCCCTTCGGGCTCGGAGCAGAACATCATGGTCGTGGCGAGAGGGCCGATTTGCACCGTGTCGTCGATCGATGCCGGGCCGAAGTAGTTGTTGCACCCGGCGCTGCCGCTGATCCGCTCGCCGTCGTAGGTAAGGGTCAGGGTCGTCCCTTCGAGGACCGGCGTCAGCTCCCCCTCGTCGTCTTCGAGCATTGTCACTACCCACGGTGGTCCACTTGGATCCATGTGTGGAAGCTACCCGATGACAGAAACCGATCGTTTGCCGCCCCCTGTCGATGGGTAGGTAATAGGGGTTAGGAGGTACGAGATGAGTACCCATTTCCCAGAGATGTCGACCGATAAGGACCTTGACTTGGGTTTTGCCGGTCGGGCCGTGGTCTATTTAGAGAAGAGCGGTCTCGACGCTGATGAGGTCGTCGACTGTCTGATGGACGAATTCGACCTCGATCGCGACACCGCTGTGGAGTTGGCGTC
Organism: uncultured Acidimicrobiaceae bacterium; assembly: GCA_964600055.1. GTDB lineage: Bacteria > Actinomycetota > Acidimicrobiia > Spongiisociales > ZC4RG35 > JARDZU01. The sequence goes on along the minus strand of CAZRID010000029.1, from coordinate 13,168 downwards.
GCTTGCGGCGTGAACTGGTGGAATGGCCGAACCCCGCCCGGCGGTAGATTCGGCACATGAGCCACTCGCTGCAGATTGTCATTGCCTGTGAAGATCCAACCCGCCTGTCTGAATTCTGGGCCCCCGCCCTTGGCTACATCCCCGAGCCGCCTCCCGAGGGCTTTGAGACCTGGGAGGAATTCGCCGACGCGGTGGGCATCCCCGCCGAAATGCGGAACGACATTGGAGCGGTCGTCGATCCCGATGGTCGTGGCCCCCGGGTGCTCTTCGAGCGCTACGACGGTGGGCAGCCAAATCAGCGGGTCCATTTCGATTTGAATGCCATTCCAGAGGGGGTCGAAGAGGAACAGCGGAAAGCGCTGCTCGCGGAGGAGAGGGTACGGCTCGAGGCCTTAGGCGCCAGCTTCAAGCGGGAAGCGACTGGCATCGCCGGTGAGTTCTGGATCGAGATGTTCGACCCGGAGGGAAACTGGTTCTGCGTGCAGTGAGGCTCAGCCTTCTCTGACCAGAGCAGCGAGTCGGGCCGGCGCCACGGTGAGATAGGCATCGAGGACGATCTCCTCCATTTCCTCCCAGTCGATATCTCCATCCAGGTATGCCCCGACCCAGCCCCGTCCTCCGACATAGATCGGAACGAAGAAGTGCTCCGGGTCGGCCTCGACGAGGATGCGTTGTGCTCCTTCAGGGGCTGCGCACCAGAATGCAACCCGGTCGTCGTGGTGATGATCGGCGTAGGTGACAAACTGCTTCTTGGCACCGATGAACCACGCCGGTTCGCCGTGACTCAACCGCTCTTCTACCTCAGGGAGAGCGGTGCAGATCTGGCGTAGTCGGTGAAGTGGGTCGGGCATTAATGATCGATTCTGGCTGACACGGCACCGTGTAGGTTCCGACTTTCGCTCGATCCCAAAGGAGGAACCATGAGCGAGCATCCCAACGCCGCCTTGTATCGCAGTGTGATGGAGAGATTCGGGGAAGGTGACTCAAGCGCCTTCGAGGATGCCATCGCCGACGACGTCGTCTGGTGGCAGATCGGGTCGCCGCAGCCGGTTCGTGGCAAGGAGGCCCTGTTGCTTTCGCTGCAGGGCATGGAGGGGGTCGACTTCGAGGCCGACCTCCACGATGTGCTGGCAAACGACGATCATGTGGTCGGGCTGGTCACGGCTACCGTCCGTGTCGGTGGCAAGGAATTCACCTACCGGACGGCCGAAATCGCCCACATCCAGGATGGGAAGGTCACCGAGCGTTGGGCATTCTCCGACGACACCCAGGCCATTACCAACTTCTTTTCCCAGATCGAATAGAGCCTTGATTCGATCGAGAACCCTGTCCGCAACGGTCGTTGGCATGATCCTGATGACTTCGTGCGGCGGGTCCACCGAAGCGGGCACGACGACGACCATCGGTGTGGAGCCGACCACGACCTCGACCGCGTCCCCCGGGACGACCACAACGACGCCGACAGGGACGACCACCGTGACCTCCGGGGAAACCACGACCACCTCCTCTGCCAACGTTGACGGGCCTGAGGGCCCGGGTTGCACCCCGGATTCCGACGGCACACTTCCCGAGGGGCATTGGTTCGGCTTCGTGGTGAGCACGGCAGTTGACAGCATCGAATTCGATCTGGCCTGCTGGTTCAGTGGCCAGGCCGCGATCGACGCCGCCACTGAGGATGACGAGGAGTCACCCCCACCCAACGACTACTACGTCAGGAATCAGAACGAACTGACCAGGACTGTCGTCGTCTGGTCCGACGCCGACGTCCTCTTCTACCCAACCGGTGACCCGACATCGGAGACCCATGGCACCTTCGAGGAGTGGACCGATGCAGTCTCGGGGCGGGGGTATGTCTTCGGTGTATGGCTCGACGTGATCGATGGCGAGGCCACAGCGATCACTGAACAATGGGTCCCCTGAGCCGGGGACAACCGGTCTCAGAGCGCGACCCGTGGTGAACCCGGTCAGGACCGTGGGCCAGGTGGGCGCGGCCGCCATCACCGGTGGCCTGATTGGTGCCGCAGGTGGCGCTGCAATGAGCTCGGCCATGGATCTGGGTTGGTTCTCAGGAGCCGCAATCGGGGCCCTCGTCCTGGGCGGATGGTCCGGCTGGGCCGATGCTCGGAGAGTCCCTGGCCGTCCCCAGCCCCTCTCAGGTCGCATTATTGCCTCGACCTTCTTCGCCGCCATCGTGGGATGGGGTCTCGAACTCATACTCCCGGAGTGGCCGGTGACTATCCCGACCGTCATTGTCGGTGCCTTGGCCGGGGCGATCGGCTTTCGCGTGGTCAAGGTTGCCCTCGGTGCAGTCTCAGGGCTGCTGGTCGGTTTCGGTTTCGATCTATGGGCGTCGGACATCGGTTGGGCAGTTCCGGTCGCACTCACCGTCCTCGTCTATCGGACAGTGGCCGGCTGGTGGTGGCGGGGGCGGGATCAGGTCCGAATCATGGGAGAGAGCATGGCTCCGGATCAAGCGCTATACGTGGTCCCTTTCGCCGAAGTTACCGGGCACGTCGGAGCGGACTACCTGGAGCGCTACGCCCGAAACGTCGGCGCCCGATTCGACCGGGGCCTGGCGGACATCGGCATCATCGACAGTCTCGACCTGCTCACCGGCCCTGACTTCGACCCGGACATAGTGCACTCGATGGTGAGGGAGTTCTACGAGCACACCAGCCGGTTCAAACTCTCCATCGTCCCCGAGTGGCGACCCTGGATGCGACTTCCGTATCGGGTCTATCGGGAAATCGTGGCCAAACCGCTGGGTCAGGCCAACGCCCCGTTCGAGATCGAAGAGGTTCAACGGGGAGTCAATTCATGGATCGACACCATCGATACTGACGACGACGGGGTCACCGACGTTCGGGCATGGATCCGGGCCTATGAGGACGGGGAGCCTCTCTATGTCGGGATCTACACAGTGCAGATGATCGAAGATGTCGCCTATGTCGCTGTCGGTTTCCCTCTGCCCTCCAGCAACTTCACTGCCACACTCCTGCCCTCGAACCACCGTGGCGATGGTCTGCTGCTCCGGTCACACGCCGACGTGCCCTTTGCCGGCCACTACCTGTCGTTTGTCTCGGACACCGACGAGTTGACCACGCTCCGATTGAGGGCATTTGGCGAGGAGATCGATGTCTTCGTCGAGAAAGGAAGATTGAGGACAGAGCACCGTTTCACACTGGGAGGGGTGGTGTTCCTGACCCTCCACTACGAGATGAGGCGGGCCTGAACCGCTCCTACTCGACCAGCCGGATGGCGGTCAGGTCGGCCTGCTTGACCCAGTAAGGGCGGGACCGACGCTGATCGGCGACCAGGTACAAGGTCCCGGTCGGAATGTGGTCGGGATCGCTGCCCACTCCCGAGTCGATCCACCAGCCGAGCGCAATGACCCGGCCCGCAATCTTCGGTTGTCCGTCTCCGGGGTCGGCGCAGGTCTCGACCTCCAGCTTCTGACTGATGGGCACGGCAAAGTCGGCGTGATGCTCCACACGGGAACATTATCTATCGCTTCTTGCCCAGATGGCCCCAACGCTCGAGATCCTCCGTCGTTTCCAGGATCGGGAGCAATGAATCCGAAAACACCGGTGACCAGCACCGGCGAATCTGTGATGTGCCCCTCGCTCGTCAGTCCAACCTATCCATGTGTCCCCCCGAACCTCCTCCGGCCCTTGCGGGCGTTTCCTCCCCCTTCGGGGGAGGAAACGTGACCCCCCGTTTCTCCACCCGTAGGGGGGAGGGGGCTCCGGGCCCCGCGTCGCGTCGCTTACGAGGGAGGAAACGGTGACGCCATGCATCAGGAAACGGGATCGGTCGGCGCGCGATCGTCCGCACCCCGGCCGACCACGAACCAAACGGCGTGCACCGGTTCGTCGCCGAGATTGAACAGACGATGTGGTTGGGTCGAATCGAAGGCGATCGAATCGCCCGGTTCCAACTCGAAGACATCGAAGCCGAGTTGGATCCCCATTCGCCCCGATATCACGTACCCGTACTCCCTACCGTGATGGCGCATCAACGACTCGTCGGGCGTGGAGGCACCACCCACCTCGTAGATCGCGTGGAGGAAGTCGACGCCGTCCTCGGTGTCCGATGTGAGCTGCTCCCAGCGCACACCCGAGGCGAGGTCTATGGACTTACGCTGCTCGGGATGGACCAGGGGATGGCGTCGCCCGTTTTCGCTCGCGGGATCAGTGTCCGAGTTCTCGCGCCGCACGTGCTCGTCGCCACGAAGCAGCATGTCAAGAGACAGGTCGAGCTCGGTAACGATCGCGTAGAGGGTGCCCACCGACGGCTTCGAAAGCCCGCTCTCCAGTTGGGAGATCAGACTCGCCGAGAGCCCCAGTCGTCGGGCCAGCTCGCGCTGGCTTATTCCTGCCTTGGTGCGCTCATCGCGGAGCCGGTCACCGATTCCTTCGAGTTCCTCAGTCAAGTGACGACTCCGCCATCGGGGCGAGGATAGGGAAGGCCCCGGCGCCGGCGGCTACATGAGAAGCCAGCCGCCATCTACGTACAGATTGACACCGTTGACCGAGCGGTTTTCCAGAAGGAACACCGTGGCGTCGACGACGTCTTCCATTGTGGCCAGCCGCTTGGTAGGGGTCCGAGCCAACACGGCTTCGAGTTGCTTTCCCTCCCAGAACGGGCTGTCACCGACGATCCCGGGGTGGATGGCGTTGAATCGGATTGGCGCTAGTTCAATGGCAAAAGCCGTGATCATGGTGGCGACCGCGCCATTTACCGCCGTCACAGTCGTTGAGCCTGGATATGGCCGGTCCTTGGCCCGACCTCCGAAGAGGACCACGGAACTCTCATCTGCCAGCTTGGGGATGAGGGCGTGAATCGTCTCGGTGTAACCGACCACCTTCATGGTGGCCAGATTGGTGGCGGTCTCGACGTTGTAGTTCCGGACCGGGTTGTTGTCTCGATCGATGGCGCTCAGCACCAGCTTGTCGACGTTTCCTACACCCTCGAGCGCCCCGGCGATCGTCTCAGGCTCGCCGAGATCGAATCCGAGGCCGGTCGCCCCCGGCCCGAGCTCGGAGGCCATGGCCTGAGCACTCTCCGGGTTGCGCCCGGTGATTACGACTTCACGCCCCTTTTCCACGTAGTGGCGCGCCAGTTCGCGGCCAAGCCCACCCGTGCCGCCAACGATCAAGACTGCTCCATCGGTCATCGCCCTGCTCCTCTATGAATTTGCCTCGATCCTAACTCTCACGCTCGATGACTGTGCAGTGAGACTGAGCACCTGACCTCGCGGGAGTTAAGCTTCCGCTCCCATCCAGCAGTCAGACGCCATCGCAGGAATCAGGCCAGAGCGTGACCTATGACGTCTGCATCATCGGCGCCGGCCTGGTCGGTCTGGGCGTTGGGAGGGCGCTGACACAGAGTCACCCCAGCCTCAGCTTGGTCGTCATCGACAAGGAGCCGACCGTCGCCGCCCACCAGAGCAGTCACAACAGCGGGGTGGTTCACTCCGGGCTCTACTACCGACCCGGCTCGCTCAAGGCACGTCTCTGTGTCGAAGGGCGACGGGACCTCAAGGAGTTCTGTGAGGCCGAGGGGATCGCATTCCATCAATCGGGCAAGTTGGTGATCGCCACCCAGCCTTCCGAGATCGCCCGATTGGACGACTTGGAACGGAGAGGCAATGCCAACGGTCTCATCGGTCTGCGACGACTCGACGCCCGTGGCCTGCGCGAGGTCGAACCGGCGGCGGTTGGCATCGAGGCACTGCATGTTCCCGAGGCCGGAGTTGTGGACTTCCCTGCAGTGGCGGCGCGCCTGGCCGGGATCCTCTCCTCGGTAGGGGCCGAGATCCTCACCGGGCACAATGTCGATTCCATCATCCACGATGAGGGTGGTGTAAGGATTCAGGCGGCAGACAAAGAGATTCGTGCTCGGGTAGTCGTCAACTGCGCTGGTCTCCATTCCGATCGAGTGGCCACCCTCGCCGGCGTGCAGAGCGGGGTTCGCATCGTCCCGTTCCGGGGCGAGTACTACACGCTGGCCCCTGAGGCGGAACATCTGGTCCGAGCACTGATCTATCCGGTTCCCGACCCGCGTTTCCCGTTTCTCGGCGTTCACTTCACGAGGGGCATCGATGGCAGGGTCGAGGTAGGCCCCAATGCAGTGCTCGCCATGGGAAGGGAGCACTATCGGGACCGGCCACCCGATTGGAGTGATTTCCGGGAAACCCTTGTGTCCCCCGGGTTCCGCAGACTTGCCATGAGGCACTGGTGGACGGGGGCAAACGAGATGATTCGGTCGAGGTCGAGGTCGATGTATGCCCGATCCGCCCGCACCCTTGTGCCCGGGATCCGCTCCGAGCATCTCGTCCCGGGTGGTGCAGGAGTGAGGGCCCAGGCCGTCGCCCCGGACGGGAGCTTGGTCGACGATTTCGTCATCGAAGAGGCGGGGCCAACTGTCCACGTGTTGAACGCACCATCGCCCGGGGCCACGGCGAGTCTCGCCGTCGGAGCTCACGTGGCTGCCATTGCCGTCCGACACCTCGTCAAGTGAGGTCGAGGTCAAAGTGTGTAGTGTCACTAAGCAGTGAGCAACAGAGGCGCGACCATGGCCGATGCGATCGCGGTCTATCTCCGTGACCGGTTGAACTAACACAAACGAGACAAGGAGATCCCGATGGCCGACGAGTTCCCCGTAGCTACCAGCCCTGCACCTGGTGTCATCGGAGTCGACTGGGAGAGTCGTGTCGATTTCGAGCGTCTCCGGCTGCATCGTCTCGCGCGCACCAGGCAAATGCTCGATGAAGAGGACCTGGGGGCCTTGCTCCTCTTCGAGACCTCGAACATTCGCTACACCACGGCGACCCAGATCGGCTATTGGGCCTTCAACAAGGGAGAGCGCTATGCCCTGATCACCCGGGACGGGCGACCGCGCATCTGGGATTTCGGTTCAGCGGCCAAGGCCCACAGGCTCCAGTTGCCCCACATGTACGACAAGGACAACTCCGTCGGCGGCAACACGGGGCTCCAGGGTGCAATCGGGCCTGAGACCGGTCTCCATTCCCGGGCTGCCGCCGAGATTCGTCAGGTTCTCGAGGGGCAGGGTCTCGCCGGCGAGCGTCTCGGGGTGGACATGGCCGAGACCGGCGTCTTTCTCGCTCTTCAGGCGGAGGGCCTCAACGTGGTCGACGGCCAGCAAGCGATGATGAAGGCCCGTGAGATCAAGAGCCCGGACGAGATCATGCTGTTGACCCAGGCCTGCGCCATGGTCGATGGGGTGTACCAGGACATATTCGAGGCGCTCAAACCCGGGATCAGGGAGTCGGATGTCGTGGGGCTGGCCCATGCCCGGCTATTCCAGATGGGATCCGAGTTCGTGGAAGCGGTCAACTCCATCGCCGGGGAGCGTTGCAGCCCCCACCCCCACGTCTTCTCCGACCGGTTGATTCGTCCCGGCGACCAGGCCTACTTCGACATCATCCACGTCTTCAACGGATACCGCACTTGCTACTACCGGACTTTCGTCGTCGGGCGGGCGACCCAGGCTCAGCGTGACGCCTTCAAGCAGTCCCGGGAGTGGATGGATGCGGCCATTGAGCTGGTCAAGCCAGGGGCCACCACCGACCAGATCGCCAAGGTCTGGCCGCGGGCCGAGGAGTTCGGATTCGAGAGCGAGATGGATGCCTTCGGGCTCCAGTTCGGGCACGGCGTGGGTGTCGGGTTGCATGAGCGACCGATCATCAGCCGGCTCAACTCCCTTGATTCACCCGTCGAGATCCAAGAGGGAATGGTCTTCGCACTGGAGACCTACGCCCCTGCAGGTGACGGGCGTTCGGCCGCTCGCATCGAGGAGGAGGTCGTGGTCACGGCCGACGGGCCCAAGATCATCACTCTGTTCCCCTGCGAGGAGCTGATGGTGGCCAATGCCTACTGACGGGTCGCAGTCTCTGCCGGCCCGCTAGTGGTCTGTCGCTAGTGGTCTGGCCTAGCCTCGAAGTCGATGAAGCTCGCCCCCTCCCTCCATCGCATCGGTTCCGACCTAGTCAATACCTACCTGGTGGTGGAGCCCGATGGCATCACCGTCATCGATGCCGGTCTGCCTGGTAACTGGCGAGAGCTTGAAGAGGAGCTCGCAGTGATAGGCCGCTCGCTGGATGACGTCCGCGGGGTAGTGCTCACCCATGGTGACACCGACCACATCGGATTCGCCGAGCGGCTTCGCCACGAGAGAGACGTCTCCATCCAAGTCCACGAGCTCGATGCCCCTCGCGCCCGGGGCGAGGTCAAGAAGAGCACCTCCTGGGGACCGATCAGGATCGGGCCGCTTCTGCGATTTCTCGTTTACAGCGCCCGTCGGGGCGGGCTGCGGATCCCGCCGTTGTTGGACGTGGAGACGTTCGTCGATGGTCAGACGCTCGATCTCCCGGGTCAGCCCCGTGTAATCCATCTTCCGGGCCACACCCCGGGCAGCGTCGCATTTCACGTTCCTGCCGTCGACGCCCTGTTCGTCGGCGACGCATTGACCACCGGGCACGTCCTGACCGGGGCTCATGGCCCTCGCCCCGCTCCATTCACGCTGGAGCCCACTGAGGCGTTGGCGTCTTTGGAGAAGCTCGAGGCCATTACGGCCACATGGGTGCTCCCCGGTCACGGTCCGCCATGGAATGGCGGAGTGGCCGAGGCACTCCGCCAGGTTCGAGAGGTTGCGGCGGGCTCCGGTTAGTGGAGAGCACGGTGGGCACATTCCGCCCTCGGGCCCCTATCGACCTAGTCAGCCATCCGTCTTAGGCTGCCACCGGTGAAGCGTTCGCTATTGACGCTCATTGTCGTGGCGGCCGCCGCCTGCACAACCACGACCGGGGAGCCCGGTCCAATCTCGTCGACCATTCCTCCGGTCACCACCAGCTCGGTCGAGGTGTCAACCACCGGAGGCACCACACCTCCCAGCAGCAGCGTTTCGGTGAGCACCACGACCACCCAGGGCATTCCTACCGTCGCGGATCTCGAGCTCGTCTCCTTCCCGGTACCGTCCGGATCCGGGCCGCATGATGTCGCTCCCGCCCTCGACGGTGGGGTCTGGTACACGGCCCAGGGCTCAGGGGAGCTGGGCTGGCTCGACCCGGCCACCGGCGACACCCGACACACCGATCTCGGCCCAGGATCGTCACCACATGGGGTGATCATCGATCACGATGGCACGCCGTGGATCACGGACAGTGGTCTCAACGCGATGGTCAGTGTTGACCCGGACACTCAAGCGGTAACGGTCTACCCCCTTCCCGACGATCGGCCCGACGTCAACCTCAACACTGCAAGCTTCGACGGAGGAGGAGACCTCTGGTTCACCGGTCAGAACGGGATCTATGGGAGGCTCCAACCGGGCACCGGCGAAATTGAGGTGTTCGACGCCCCGGAGGGTCGTGGCCCATACGGGATCACCACCACGCCTGACGGTGTCGTCTACTACGCCTCCCTTGCCGGTTCTCACATTGCCAGGATCGAAGACACGGGGACCGCAACCGTGGTCCAGCCACCGACGGCAGATCAGGGGGCGCGCCGGGTTTGGTCCGATTCGAACGGTCAGATCTGGGTCAGCGAATGGAACTCGGGCAACCTCAGCCGCTACACACCCGAGACCGAGACCTGGGAGACCTGGCATCTCCCTGGTGACGGCCCACAGACCTATGCCGTGTTCGTCGATGACCGGGACATGGTCTGGGCCAGCGATTTTGGTTCGAACTCGATCGTTCGCTTCGACCCGACGGCCGAGGAGTTCGAGGTGTTCGCGCTCCATAACAATCCGGGCAATGTCCGCCAGATACTCGGACGGCCAGGCGAGGTGTGGCTGCCGGAGTCGGCCGCCGACAATCTCGTCGTGATTCGAGAACGCCAATCGTGAATTCACGTTGGCCACGTCTTCTCCGAGCATCCCTGTTTGCTGTCGGCCTTGCCGTCGTGGTCGTTGTGTTCTCTGAGTCGGCCCTTGCCTCCGACACCTCAACCCGATGGGAGTCCTTCTCCGAGTCCACCGCCTGTGGAGAGCCGTACACCGCCGGCCCCAAGATGTCGAAGACCGGAATCGTTTCGACCAATGAGCCGATCCTCGGCCCCTTCGGGACCTATTTCGGCCGCTCCGTCGCCCAGGTGCGAAACGAGCTGGTCTTCTGGACCGTGCCGAGCAGCGGGGGGCAGCGGGTCCAGATCCATCGTGCCGCCCTTCCTGCCTTCCAAAAGGTCACGGCCGGTCTCGCTGCCCAGGCGGCGGCCGGTCGGGTCTACCCGGTGATTCGGGTCAGCGCCTTCTATGCGCGAACCATTCGTGACTCGAATCAGCTGTCGCGGCACGCCCTGGGCACCGCCATCGACATCAACTATCAGCAGAACCCGTACCGAGCCGACGGAAGGCTGATCACCAATATGCCCTCCTGGTACGTCCAGGTTTGGCGTGACGCCGGGTTCTGTTGGGGCGGCGACTGGGCCAACGCCAAGGACCCGATGCATTTCTCCTGGATGGGCCCGAAAACCACGGCGAGCACGACCGACGCGCTGGCTCCCCGCCCACCCGTCACCTCCTCCAAGACTTATGGCTCGGTCAATGTCGGCCATCCCACGGTGTTCGCCCCGGTGCTTGGCAGGTACCAGTTCGCGGTCGCCGACGCCACCGGCACCGGCGCGCCCGATGTGGTGGGGCTTCGCAGTCACCCAACCGGATCGGTGATCGACATAGCTACCGGGGCAAGGGTGTTCGGGTCGTGTTCCATCCAGCGTTGGCACATCCCCGACCCATCGTTCGTCGATGCCGATCAGACCCTGTTCATCGACGTCGACGGAGATTCCCGTCAGGACCTGGTCACCCTCGACATAGGATCCCCGGTGACCGCCCACGTCGCCACCAGACGTGGTGATTATGACGACGTCACCACGAAGAGCACCTCACTGCCGTCGGATGTCGTAGCGGTGTCCGGCGCCGACTTCAACGGTGATCACCACGCCGATCTTTGGGCCGTTTCTTCGAATGGGACTCTCAGGGTGTACGGGGGTGATGGATGGACCGACCTACTTCACACTGGGTCCTTGCCCTCCGGTGCGCCAGCGCGGCTGGGGGTTGCGGATCGGGACGGAGGCAATCTCCCGGAGATCTTCGCTCTGTACGACAGCGGAGGCGGAGCCCGGATCGAGATCCTGCGTCTCGCCGGAAGTGCCTGGGTAGCCGACCAGGTGCTTCCCGTCACCAAGTCGGCCGGCGACATCCTCTCCCTGGCCGCAGGTGACTACGACGGTGACGGTCGGGCGGACATTCAGACCCTGGATTCCGCCGGTCGGCTGGAGGTCTATCTGGGCAACACTTCCACCGGACGACCAATCGAGGACTGGTTCAAACTTCGCAACCCCGACTGTGAGGACCCCGTCAAGCTCGTCTTTGAAGGTCGCTTCTACGACGACGAGGGCAGTGTCCACCGCAACGGCATCGAGGCGATTGCGGCTGCGGGGATCACCGTCGGCTGCAACCCGCCCTTCAACGACAGGTTCTGCCCGCAAGGGGTGCTGACCAGAGCCCAGGCGGCGACCTTCATGGCCCGCGCCATGAACCTTCCTGAACCGGGCAGGGACTACTTCGACGACGACACCGGCAATGTTCTCGAGGGCGGGATAAACCGTGTGGCGGAAGCAGGGATAACGATGGGGTGCAACCCACCCGCCAACACGAGATTCTGTCCGGATCGACGGATGACCAGGGCCGAGTTCGCCACCTTCATCGTCAGGGCACTCCAACTACCCCCGACCGATACCAACTTCTTCACGGACGACAGAGGCCATGTTCTGGAAGGGGCGATCAACCGCCTTGCCGCCGCCGGGATCACCAAGGGGTGCAACCCTCCGGCCAACGACCACTTCTGCCCCCAGGGCCTGCTCACGAGGGCCGAAACTGCGACCTTCTTGACCAGGGCATCCTTCGACTGAGCGTCAGGCCGCCTCTTCCCGGGCAACTCTGATGGTTGGGGGCGAGTCACTGGTCGTTTCGGTTTCGGTCTTGCTCCGGCGTTGGCTGGTGGCAACCAGGGCCACACCGGTGAGGATCAAGGGAAGGGCGATGAAGACCGGCCCGGTGATGATCTCACCTCCGAGGGACAACCCCAGGGCAACGGCCACAACCGGGTTGACGTAGGCATAGCTGGTGGCGAGGGCCGGTCGGACCGTGTTCAACAGGTACACGTATGCGGTGAATGCGACCAGAGAGCCCATGATCGCCAGATACGCCAGCGCGACCCAGGCCACGGTCGGAGGTGGCTGAGTGATCCGCTCCCCGATCAGGGGGCCGATGAGGGTCATGACCGCTCCCGCCGTCAGCAACTCGATGGTTGTGGTCATCGATGAGCTCGGTAGATCAAGTCTTGATCCCCAGATCGAGCCGAACGCCCAGATGATCGGCGAGATGGCGATGAGAGCCATGCCCAACGGGCTTGCCTGAAAGTCGCCTTCTTGTGCAAGGACCAGGACGCCGGCCAGACCGACAGCGAGACCGATCCACTCATAACGGTGCGGCCAGTCTCCGAACAAACCGCTGATCAATGCGATCCAGACCGGAATCACGGCGATGGCGGTGGCAGCGATCCCGGAACCGACGCCAAGATCCTCGGCGATGGTGACGAGCCCGACCCCGCCGACGAGGAGGAGCAGCCCAATGCGAGCCGCATTCCACCACTGACGTCGGGTGGCAACGGCCTTGCCCCGAATCTTCAGTATGAGAAGCAGGATCGCTCCGGCGATGAGAAAGCGAAATCCGTTGAGCAGGAAGGGTGGGAACCCCTCCAGCCCGAATCGCAACCCGAGATAGGTCGAGCCCCAGATGAAGTAGACGGCGAGGAGGGCGGCGACGACCATGGCTCTCGAAGCCCTGGCCTTCTGGTTGGTCATGTCGTTCGTCATGGTGTTCGAATCTTGTACGGGGCTATAATGAACTTGTACCTTACACAATAGCCATCAGCAAGTAAGGGCTCAAATGGATTTTTCGCATTACAGCGATCAGCCGGTACAGATGGCCGTTGATCTTGTCAACTCGTTCGATGTGGTCAAAAACGAGGACAAACTGGCGGCGCCATCCGATGTAGCAGTCTTCATCGAGTCTCATGGCGATTGGTGCCGGTCCGGTTGGAAGCCGGGAGAGCGCGATCTCCATGAGGCACGGGCACTGCGCGCCC
>CAZRID010000028.1:0-16191 GCA_964600055.1 uncultured Acidimicrobiaceae bacterium | reverse complement strand
CTGATCGCGCCGTTCACACGGAGCTCGTTGGTGATGCTGTTACCTCCTGTTGATTGCAACGACTACCCGGCAATAAAAAGGCAGCAGGATGAAACCTGCTGCCATAGGCCGAGTCACACGACCATTGCGACCACGGCTCGCCGATTCAACTAGGCGGCCGGGTGGGGAAGCAGCAGCTTCCGCTCTTGCTATCGATTGTGCCCCTGAGGATACCAATGGGATGCGCCAAACCGATAGTCCGATCTCAGTGCTCCCCGAGTCCCCGCAGGGCAACCGCGGTCGAAACGGCGGCTTCTGCTGCTTCGTAACCCTTGTTGGACGGGCCGTCCGAAGCCCGCTCCACCGCATGGGCGTACTCGTTGACCGCAATGATGGCGTTGGTCACGGGCACACCGGTGTCGAGGGCAACCCGGGCTATGCCAGCCGTCGATTCCCGCACCACGATCTCATAGTGGTCGGTGTCCCCGCGCACGATGGTGCCGATGGCAACGACGGCGTCACAACCGGCTGCGATCAGACTCCTGGCCGCGACCGGAAGCTCGAGGGCCCCGGGAACCCTGAGCACGGTCACCTGGCCCGCCCCCATCTCCTCGAGACGGCTCACGGCGCCGTCGAGAAGACGATCGGTAACCGCGCGGTTCCAGGTCGCGACGACGACTCCGACATGGAGCCCGGCTGCATCGAGTCCACCCTCCACGACCCGGGTCATGCCCCCTGGCCCAGGTCCATTTGATGACCGAGACGGGTCGCCTTCGCCCGCAGATAGTCCCGGTTCTCATCGTTGGCATCGATGGAAATCGGGACCTGTTCGAGGATTGAGAGCCCGTACCCCTCGATCCCGGCCCGTTTGGTCGGGTTGTTGGTCATCAGCCGCATCGAGCGCACCCCGAGGTCGTAGAGGATCTGGGCCCCCACCCCATAGTCCCGTGCGTCGACCGGCAGCCCGAGGTTGACGTTGGCATCGACGGTGTCGAGCCCTTCATCCTGGAGCTTGTATGCGGCCAGCTTGTGCAGGAGACCGATCCCCCGTCCTTCATGGCCCCTGATGTAGAGCACAACCCCCCGGCCCTCCGCGGCCACCCTGGCCAGCGCCTGATCCAGCTGGTCGCCGCAGTCACAGCGAAGACTGCCGAACACATCGCCGGTGAGACATTCGGAGTGGACGCGGGTGAGGACCGACTCGCCGTCTCCGAGATCGCCCATGACCAGGGCGATGTGCTGTCGGTCGTCGACGAGCGACCGAAAGCCGACGGCGGTGAACGTCCCGTGCTCGGTGGGGATCCTCGCCTCCACCACGCGCTCCACCAGCTTCTCCTGATGACGGCGGTGCGCGATCAGGTCGGCAATCGTCCCCATCAGCAGGCCGTGCTCCTTTCCAAACTGTTCCAGGTCAGGGAGTCGGGCCACCGATCCGTCGTCGTTCATTATCTCGGCGAGGGCGCCGGCCGGATAGCGCCCGGCGAGCTGAGCGAGGTCAACGGCGGCCTCGGTGTGACCGGCGCGCTTCAGAACGCCTCCCGGTTCGTAACGGAGCGGGTAGAGGTGACCGGGGCGCGCCAGGTCGTGGGGCTTGGTATCCGGGCTCAGCACCGCCTGGATGGTTCTCCATCGGTCTGAAGCCGAGATTCCGGTGGTCGTCAACTCGCGGGCGTCGATGGAGACGGTGAACGCCGTCCTCCGCACGTCGGTGTTGCGGGCAACCATCATCGGCAGGTCGAGCTCATCGAGACGCTCACCGACCACCGAGAGACAGATGATGCCGCTGGTGTGCCGGAGCATGAAGCCAACCTGCTCCGGGGTTGCGGCATCGGCGGCGACGATGAGATCGCCCTCGTTCTCACGATCCTCGTCGTCGACCATGATGACCATGTCCCCGCGACCAACCGCGGCGATGATCTCTTCAATCGGGGCGAAGCTCATCCGTTCGCTTTCAGCAGCCTCTCGACGTATTTGGCCAGCAGGTCTACCTCAAGGTTGACCTTCTCCCCCACCTTCCGCAAACCCAGTGTGGTGACCGACAGCGAATGCGGGATCAATGCAACCTCGAACCCGGTGGCGGTCACCGCTGCGACGGTCAGACTGACACCATCAACCGTGACCGAGCCCTTCTCGACGACATAGCGCATCAACGATTCGGGCACAGCGAGACTCATCCTCTGCCCCTCACCCTCGGGCTCGATAGCCACGACCAATCCGACGCCGTCGACATGTCCCTGGACTATGTGGCCGTCGAAGCGGCCATCGGCGGGCATGGGTAACTCGAGATTGACCGGGTCGCCGGTCTCGAGAGCCCCCAGATTCGAACGATCCAGGGTCTCCTTCACCACATCTACTGTCACCAGGCCCGGTCTCACCTCCACCGCCGTCAGGCACACGCCGTTCACGGCAATCGAATCGCCAAGCTCGATGCCGGAGAGTGGACCGGTGTCGAGGACGACTCGCATCCCGTCGGTACCCTTTTCGGCGAGCGCCACCGCCCCTCTGTGCTCAACGATGCCGGTGAACATCTATTCGAACTCGATTCTGATGTCGGGGCCAACCATGCGGACATCCCGAATATTCACTGTTCGTGATTCTGCCATGGTCTCGAATTTCCCTCCCAACGGGGAGAGCCCACTCCCGCCACCGATCCGGCCCGCGACATAGATCACGCCCCGGCCCACCACACCGGAGCGCCACCAAGAGCCGGCGAGTGCGGCACCGCCCTCGACCAGGACGTCGAGAAGCCCCCGGTCGGCGAGGGCGCGGGCCGATTCCTCAGGATCGGGCCAGCCCCCATCGGGGCCCACCACCACCAGGTCACCAGACGGGATGTCCATCGACCGGGTGCTGATGACAACCGGCGACCTCTCCCAGATCAGGCTGTTCGAAGGCAGGGCCTCCCGGCCGGCGATGATCACCGGAACCGGCTGCGAAGCAATGGGCTCGTCCAGCCTGACCGTGAGCAGCGGGTCGTCGGTGCGCAATGTTCCCGCCCCGATCACGATTGCATCCATCGATGATCGGAGGATGTGGGCATCAAGGCGCGCCTCATCCGAGGTGACCCACCTCGAGGTGCCGTCGAGGGCAGCCACCGACCCGTCGAGGGTCATTGCCAGCTTCATGGCGACCAAGGGCAACCCCGTCCGCCGGTGATGAAAATAGGCGGGATCGACGGCGACGGCCTCGTCGGCCAGGACGTCGGTCACCACTTCCACCCCTGCGTCACGCAGCCAGGACACCCCGGAGCCGGAAACTCGCCGGTCGGGATCGATCGCACCCACCACCACTCTGGCCACTCCGGAGGCGACGATGGTGGTGACGCACGGAGGGGTCAGACCGTAGTGAGTGCACGGCTCGAGCGAGACATAGAGGGTCGATCCCCGGGCGTTGTCCTCAGCGAGGTCGAGGGCAACCACCTCGGCATGAGGGTTGCCGGGCCCGGCATGGGCGCCTTCGCCAACGACCGAGCCGGACCCGTCGACGACCACGGCTCCCACCCTCGGGTTGGGGTGAGTGCGATAAGTTGCGGCCAACTCGATGGCACGCCGGATGTGCTGGGCGTCGGCAGCCACCTAGCCTGCGCGACGATCGATGCGGTAAGTAGAGCCCTGCTGCTTCTTGGCGAATTCCTTCATCTCCACCGCTATCGCCGACGCCTCCCATTGAGTGTTGATCTCACGCACGTCGGTAGACGCTACACCCAGCGAAAGCGAGACCACCGGGAAGGCGAATCGCTCGCCACGGCGGTCGATCACCTCGATGTAGCCCCGAAGGGCATCAGCGGTGTCATAGAGGTCGAGGATCCCGTCATCGAATCGTTCGATGACCTCCTTGCAGAACGGCTCGGAGACCTCGGGCGGGATGATGGCGACGAAATCGTCGCCCCCGATGTGGCCGACGAAGGACCCGGAGATGCCGAGGTTGTCGGAGGCGTCATTGAAACACTTGGCGCAGAACCGGATGACCTCGTCACCACGCATGAAGCCGTAGTGGTCGTTGAACGCCTTGAAGTTGTCCAGGTCCCCGTGAACGAGGGCGAAGTCACGTCCGGATGCGATGCGCTCCTCCACCTCGCCGGTGATCTTGAAGTTGCCGGGGAGCCCGGTGAGCGGTGAGAGGTCACGCGCCGCCTGGGTCCGTCTCACCACGGCGCGAATGCGAGCCACCAGCTCGTTGATGTCGAACGGCTTGGTGATGTAATCGTCGGCACCGAGCTCGAGGCCCCGAACCCGATCCTCGGGCAGACCTCGTGCGGTGAGGAGGATGATCGGGATGTTCCCGGTCGACGCCTGGCTCCTGAGCCGGTGCAGGGCGGTGAGACCGTCCATACGGGGCATCATGATGTCGAGGACGATGACATGAGGCGGGTTGGCAGTGGCCTTTTGCAGGGCATCCTCCCCGTCGACCGCGGTCTCCACCTCGAAGCCTTCCAACTCGAAGTTCACCTGGACTACCGCAAGGATGTCCGGATCGTCGTCCGCGATGAGGACTCGTTCGCTCATTGGTCTTCTATTGCCCTTCTCAGTTCGGCTGCTGCCGTCGACGGGTCATCGGCCCCGAAGATCGCCGTCCCGGCGACGAGCACGTTCGCCCCGGCCTCGAAGGCCAGACGAGCGGTCTCGGGGGTGATTCCTCCGTCGATCTGAATATCGGTAGGCAACCCACGCTCCTCAACCCATTCTCTGGCTGCTTCCACCTTGGAGAGGACCTCGGGCATGAAGCTCTGCCCGCCAAAGCCAGGCTCAACCGACATGAACAGCACTACGTCGCACAATTCGAGAAACGGGCTGACGGCGGGAAACGGCGTGGCGGGATTGCAGACGAGCCCGAAGTCGAGATCGCTCTCCCGGGCCTTTTTGGCGGCCAGGGTCGGATCGGGCATGGCCTCGATGTGCATCGTCACGAGATCGGCGCCGGCCTCGGCAAAGTCTGAGAGAAACGCATCCGGGTTCGTGGTCATCAGGTGACAGTCGAAGTAGAGGCCGGTGATCGGCCTGATGCTCCTGACCACCGGGACCCCGAACGAGACATTGGGCACGAAATGGCCATCCATCACGTCGATATGAAGCCAGTCGACCATGGGCTCGACCTGTTGGATCTGCTTTTCCAAACAGGCGAAGTCTGCGGCCAGCAACGACGGCGCAATCTTCAGCTTCGACATTGTTTCCCACATTGTACGGAGACACAGCTCATGCCTGGTGGACGGCGACGAACATCCCGTCGGTGGATGTGAGATGCGGGGCGAGCAGACGCCCCTTGCCCCACACCATCCCCGGCAGATCGGCCGGCTGGAGGTCGAAGGGCCCGACCACCTCTACTGTCTCCTCCGGCGTCACCGTGCACACCGAATAGACGAGACGCCCACCGGGGGCCAGCAAGTCGAACGCCTTCTCCAGCAGACGTCGTTGAAGTCCGGCCAGCTCCTTGACATCCGACTCGACCACCCGGAACCTTATCTCCGGTCGTCTTCGAAGGGTGCCCAGACCGCTGCACGGCGCATCGAGCAGCACACGGTCAAAGCTCCCCGCGGGAAAGGGCGGGAGCCTTCCGTCGCCAACCACCCATCTCCCACCCGGGACCCGCCTTGCCCCGTCCCTCACTCTCCGTCGATGTCGGTCCACGGCGATGACCACACCGTCCTTCCCCGCCTGGTCGATGAGGTGCAGGGTCTTGCCACCGGGTGCGGCGGCGATGTCCAGCACCCGCATCCCGGGGCCTGCTTCCACGACATTGCCCACTGCGATCGAGGCCGCATCCTGTACCACGGCGCCAGCCGGGATCGGGCCCGGCTCGGCGGCCACAGCGCCGCTGATTCCGGCAAATCCCTCTGCTCCACCGTCGGGGACCCGGATGATCCGCTCTGGTTCGACCGCCGAGGCACGTGCGAAGTCCTCGGTCTGCTCAGCGCCCCACTCTCTCTCCAAACTCATGACCAGCCAAGTGGGAAGGACGAGCCCTGTGATCGATGGCCGCTCCATTGTGGAGAGACGTCTCAGGATGGCATTGGCCAGACCGGCCGCCCGGGGGCTGTCGGCACGGATCAGGTCGACGCCGGCGCTGACGGCCACCGCAGCCGGCAGGTCCCCGTAGAGGATCTCGAACGCGGATACCCGGAGACGATCGAGGATCGCCACCTCCAACGAGTCGAGTTTTCTCGCAGCACCGGTCTCGATCGCGCCGTCGATGGTCTCCAGACGGCGGAGCACACCGAAGACCAGGCCCTTGACCCGGGCGCGGTCGCGGGGAGAGAGATGGGCCGTCGACTTTTGGGCTAGAACGTTGGAGTAGGCGCCCGAGCGCAGGACACGCCCTACCACGTCGGCGGCCAACGCCCTGGCCTCGAGCGGGTCGCTCATTCCACGGTGCCGGAATCGCGATGGCGCCCTCTCAGCCAGGCACTTCCGCTCATCGGGCGCCCACCCGGTGGTTGGATCTCTATCAGCTCCAAACCCCCGTCTCCGAATCCGGCAATCGGCAGCCCATTCACATTCACCCAGGTACCCGTGGTGAGTGTCGCGGCATGGGGCCGAGCCCGCAGGACTTGGTGTGTGTCGCCGTCGATGCCAAGCGTCGCCCCCGGCTCCGGGGACAACGCCCTCACCCGGTTGACCGCGTCAATGCCGGGACCGCCGACCTCCAGGGGCCGCTCAACCGGCTCGATCTTGGCTGCGTAGGTCATCCCTTCGTCGGTCTGTGACACAGGCCGGGTGTCACCACTCAGATAGGAAGGGATCACGTCAGCCAGCAAACGGGCGCCCAGCATGGCAAGCCGGGAAGTGAGCTCGCCGGCGGTTTCTTCCGGCGCGATGTCAATGGCCTGCGCGGTCAGCACCGGCCCGGTATCGAGGCCTTCGTCGAGTTGGATGATGGTCACACCGCTCATCGGGTCACCGGCCAGCAACGCCCGGGCGACCGGTGCCGCCCCTCTCCACCGGGGGAGGAGCGAAAAGTGCACATTGAGCATGCCGTGAGAGGGAATGGCGAGGGCTTCGGGTCTAAGTAGCCGGCCGTAAGCCACCACCACGGCCAGATCGAGGCCATCGACCGACTCCAACGTCTGCCTGATCTCCTCGCCGCTGGTCGGCTGAAGCAGGTGGAGATCCAGGTCATCAGCCGCTTGCTTCACCGGCGGCGGGGCTGGAGAGCCTGAGCGTCCCCGAGGCCGGTCGGGCTGCGTGATGACGAGAGCCACGTCGTGAAGATCGGCAAGGGCCCGGAGTGTCGGAACCGCCGCTCCGGGGGTTCCCAGGAACGCGATGCGCGTCATTCGAAGGTCGCCAGCCCCAGCGCCTCGTCTCGCAGATCCCGCAGCGCCCGCTTGCGGGCGGGCTTGTCCAGCCTGTCGATGAGCAGCTGCTTGTTCAGATGATCGATCTCGTGCTGTAGCACTCTGCCCAACAAGCCGTCACCGGCGTGTTCGACCTCGTTCCCATCCAGGTCCAATGCCTTCGCCCTGGCGAATCCAGGCCGCCTTATCTCCCACCAGTGGCCCGGCACGGAGAGACACCCCTCTTCGTAATCCCACTCCCCGCTCAACTCGATGATCTCCGGGTTGATCAACACCCGCGGTCCCAAGCTGTCCTGGGCATCGAGGACTGCGATCTTTCTGGTGATTCCGACCTGATTCGCGGCCAACCCGACTCCGGGCGCCTCGTACATCGTCTCGATCATGTCCCTGACCAGGGCCCGCACCACGTCGTCGACATAGGTGACCGGCTTGGTCTCAAGACGGAGAACCGGGTCTCCAAAGGTGCGGATCGGGTAAATGGCCATGGTCTGTTCTAGAGGTGCGGTGAGCTTAAAGGCTTGGCGTGTGCATGAGACCACCACCACGGTGGGCCGTTGCACACACAAACGACTCAGAGATCGATCGGGTCGGCGTCGATGCGCACAGTGGCCCCCGCCTCGCGCCACCGTTGGGCAACGGGGCGCATCGCCACCTTGATCGGCCCCAACGATCCCTGCAACAGCCAGCGCCAGCCTTGCGGCGCCTCGGCCGGACCGAGAGCACTGGCGGCACCAAGCGCCCTGACGTCTTTGTCGAAGCTGGTTGGATCGATCTCGCCTCTTATCTCGACAGCGAGCATCTCAGAGGCCGGAGGGAACCCGAGCCGGGCTCGTTCGGCCAGGAGTCCTTCGAGATAGGGCACCGGGTCTCCCCGGCGCAGGGCGGCCACCAGCGGGGCGTCGGGCAATGAGGTCTGGGCCATCATGCGTCTCCTGTGGCCCGATTCAACGGCATTGGCCAGTCGGGCGAGGATGCGGAGCGCTTCCTCGGTCGTCCGGTAGTTGTGGCCCAGCATCAACCCGTCGACGTCCACTGCCACGACCAATGGCACCGGATTCAACGTGGCCAGGTCCCGCTCCGTCCCCACCGCCACCGGGCGGTCTGTCGGGTGGAGCCCGGCTGTGGCCTTGCCAAGCTTCCTGTTGACTTCGGCTGCCAGACGTTCCGGTTCCGACGCCATTTCCTCGAACGAGGTGCCACCGCAATTCTCACATGGCCCGGTAGGCCGGCTACAGCGTCGGCACCTGGCCTCCCGACCGACCCTGGAGCCGCATGCCGCGCAGGTGCGGACCCTCCGGCAGGAGACACAACGCATCGACGAGTCCGAAGCTCGGCGGTGGGTGAAGACAAACGACCGACGGCCGTCACCGGTCATGGCCCGGATGGCGGCGATGCTTCGCTCGGCCAGGAAGCCGGCGCCCGGGGCATCGTCTCTCCGGTCCACGACTTCGACCAGCGGCCACGCCCGGGTGCCCACGCGGACCACCTCAGGACCGGCCGCCAGAACCTCGACCGAGGGGGTGGGGCCGAAGAAGACCAGTGAGAAGCCCTCCATCCTCGATCGGGTCGTCATCAGGTCACGAACGTGGATCGTGGGTGTCTGACGGTCCTTCATCGCCCGACGGCCCTCCTCGAGGACTATCACGAGGGACAGACTGCCGATCTGCCATGCCGCCGCCCGGGGAGTCCCCACGATGAGCCGTCCCGGCTGTTGCGCCTCCGCCCAGGCGCCAGTGAGCTCTCTCGCAACTTCACCTGCAACCACGACCACGGGGAGGCCATGATCCACGGCCGCAGCTCCGATGGCCAATGCCTCGGCCTCGGTCCCGGTCACGATTAAGACCGACAATCCCTTTTCCAGGATCGGTGAGACAGAACCGAGCCATTCCAGGGACTGCCAGCGCCCGATCAGGGCCGTTGTCGGGCGTCTCCGGCCGCCGGCCACCACCTCGGCGATTCCGTGGAGCGGATGATCGCCATGGTCACGCGGTGGGACCGGGGTCTTCGCCGCCTCTGGCGGGGTTGGCAGATTGGGTGGAGCCGCCCGCTCCAGGAGCACCGACAGCGGGGCCACGTAGTGGGTTGCCGCCCAGCGCAAGGTCTTCAGCAGATCGGTGTCGAACACCGGCACCTGGCTGGAGAGTGCCGCGATGTCCTTCAGCTTCATATGTCGCTCGCCACCCATCTCGACCACGAAGCCACGGGTCTTGCGCCCGGAGAGGGGGACACGGACGATCGAACCAACCCGAACCGAGCCCTGGAGCTGATCGGGGATCGAATACCAAAAGCCGTTGTCGACAGCGAACGTCGGGACACTGGGGACGACGCGGGCTGTGGGTCGACTCAGAGGCCGGCCACCCCTTTGATCTGCTCAACCTTGTCGAGACGCTCCCATGTGAATCCGGGACGCCCAAAGTGCCCATATGCGGCCGTTCCGGCGAAGACGGGCTTGGTCAACTCCAGCTGGCGGATGATCGAGGCCGGGCGAAAGTCGAAGGTATCCTTGACGATCCCCTCGATCTTCTCCGGATCGAGCTGTTCGGTGCCAAAGGTCTCGACGTGGATCGAGAACGGTTCGGGGTAACCGATGGCGTAGGAGAGTTGGATCTCCAGCTTCGCCGCCAGACCGGCCGCCACCAGGTTCTTCGCAGCCCAACGGGCGGCGTAGGCGGCGGACCTGTCGACCTTGGTTGCGTCCTTGCCCGAGAAGGCCCCACCCCCATGACGGGCATACCCGCCGTAGGTGTCGACGATGATCTTGCGACCGGTGAGCCCGGTGTCGGCCACAGGGCCACCGATCTCGAAACGTCCCGACGGGTTGAAGATGAACTCGATCCCGGGTTCGAGCATGTCATCGGGGATCACCGCCGCCACCACCGCGTCGAAGACCTCCTGTCGCATTTCGCCCTGGTCCCGCTCCGGCGCGTGATGGGCCGAGATCAGGACCTTCTCCACGGCCACCGGCCGATCGCCCTCGTAGCGCACCATGATCTGGGTCTTGCCATCCGGCCGCAGATAGTCCAGCTTGCCCGTTTTCCGCACTTCGGACAATCGCTCGGCCATGCGATGGGCGAGCTGGATCGGCAGGGGCATCAACTCCTCGGTCTCATCAACCGCGAAGCCGAACATCAAGCCCTGGTCACCGGCGCCGAGCTCGCGATCGACACCTGCCGCGATGTCTGCGCTCTGAATCTGGACCCGGTCCTGGATCTCGATTTGATCGGCCGCAAAACCCGGGTCAAACCCGTCGTAACCGATGCGGGCGACTGTGTCGCGCACAATGGAGTCGATATCGGGCTTGGCACCCTCGGAGATCTCTCCGCCCACCACCGCCAAATCTGTCGTCACGAAGACCTCGCAGGCAACCCGTGACCGGTCGTTGACCTCCAGGGCGGCGTCGAGGACCGAATCGGAGATTGCATCGGCGACTTTGTCGGGATGCCCCTCGGTCACAGACTCGGATGTGAAGTACCAGCGCCTCATATCGGAGCGAGATTAACCCTGTTCGCCGAGGGCGGAAGCGATACGATCGAGCAGCCTTTCCGCTACCTCGGTCTTGGGGAGCAGAGGCAGTTCTTCGGTGCCACCGTCCCGGTCGATGAAGACCACGCGGTTGGTGTCGGTGCCGAAGCCCGAGCCGGGCTCGGTGACATCGTTGTAGACCAACAGGTCGACATCCTTGCGCCTGGCCTTCTCGATCGCCCTCTCCGCGCCCCCTGTCTCGGCGGCGAACCCGACAGTGAAAGGCCGGTCGTCACGCTCCACCAGCGAGGCGAGGATGTCGGGTGTGCTGGAGAGATCGATGGAGTCCGGCCCATCGGCACGTGGGATTTTCGACCCTGCGCTCGTAGCCGGTTTGAAGTCGGCGACCGCAGCCGCCATTACTGCGATCTCCGGATGCAGCCCCGACACCGCCTCGAGCATCTCGTCGGCGGTTTCCACCCTGACCACTTTGGCCGCTGGATGAACGGGAAGATCGGTGGTGGTCACCAGAGTCACGTCATAGCCGCGCCGGACAGCCACCTCGGCGATGGCGTGACCCATCTTCCCCGATGATCGATTGCCCAGAAAGCGCACCGGGTCGATCGGCTCCCGGGTGCCCCCGGCGGTGACCAGGACGGCCTTTCCTCGTCCTTCCCCGCTCAGGATGGCGCTGGCCGCTTCCACGATCTCCTCGGGCTCCGCAACCCGGCCGACTCCGGTGTCCCCACCTGCGAGGTCACCCGGGTTCGGTCCCACGATGTGATAGCCATAACCTTCCAGCAGCACCATGTTGCCCTGTGTGGACGGGTGCTCCCACATCTCCGTGTGCATCGCCGGTGCGATCAATACCGGTTTGGTCGTGGCGAGCAGGGTGGCGCTCACCAAATCTGACGAAATTCCGTTGGCAACCTTGCCGATGATCGATGCCGTTGCCGGGGCGACGATCACCAGATCCGCCCAGCGAGCGAGCTCGGTGTGTGGCGACACCAGAGAAGCGCCGAACAACGAGGTGAACGGGTGCTCACCCGTGATGACGGCAAAGGTCTGGGGTCCCACGAACTCCAGCGCCGACTCGGTCATCTCGACCCGGACCACCGCACCGGCCTCCAATAGGCGTCGAGCCAGATATGCGGACTTGTAGGCGGCAACGCCGCCGGTGACACAGAGAAGGACGCGGCGTCCCTGGAGCATCAGGCCTCGACGGTGTCGACTGAGACTTTGCCCTCGGCGATCTCTTCCATGGCGATGGTGAGCGGCTTGCGGGACAACGAGTGCACCTGTGGGGGCACGAACTCACCGAACCCGACACCCAGCTGATGGAAGTATCCGTTGATCTGACGGGCTCGACGGGCCGCCACGACGACGGTTGCAAAGCGGTTGCCGATCTGGTCGATGACGTCTTCGATCTTCATGGGATCCTTTTGGAGAGGGGGACGCCAACAGAGTACCCGATCAGCGGGCGGTAATCAGCCCCACTATCTGCTCGACCGCCTGGTCGAGGTCCTCGTTGACGACGATGTGATCGAACAACGAAGGTGCTTCCTCCATCTCCGACTTGGCGATCTCGAGCCGATCTTCGATGTCCCCGTCAGAGGTATCGCCCCTTCTCCGCAGCCTGGCCTCCAATTCGCCCATGGACGGGGGCGCGATGAAGAACATGACCGCATCGGGTCGATGCTTCCGGATCTGACGGGCGCCCTGTATCTCGATCTCGAGCAAGATGTCGCGCCCGTCGGCGACTGCGGCTTCGATCGCCGCCGCCGGGGTGCCGTAGTACCGATTGTTGTATCGAGCCCATTCGAGGAGCTCACCGTTCTCGATCATCGATTCAAAATCGCGGAGCGAGACGAAGTCGTAGTGGTCACCATGTCTCTCACCTGGTCGGGGAAGCCGGGTGGTGGCGGACACGGAGAACTCGATGTCGAGTCGGTCGAGAAGGTCTCTGACGATGCTCGATTTGCCGGAGCCCGAGGGCCCGGAGACAACCAACAGCCGGCCCGCCACTTCAGGAGAACTCGGCTAGGAGAGCCTCTCTCTGCTTGTCTCCCAGACCCCTGAGGCGTCGGTTCTCGGCGATGCCCAGTGACTCCATCATCCGCTTGGCCTTTATCTTCCCGGTGCCCGGCATCGAGGCGATGACTCTCTCCACTTTCAGCCCGGCGAGGATGTTGTCGGCGTCGGCCTGCTCGAGCAACTCGGAAAGGCGCAGCGAGCCGATCTTGAGCAGCTCTTTGACCTCGGCTCGCACCCGTCGTGCCTCTGCGGCCTTGACCAGTGCGGCGGCTCTCTGTTCATCGGTCAGTTGGGGTGGTTGCGCCATTGTCCTCATCTCGGTCGAAAACCCGACCATAGCCACCGCCGGCGGCGCTAAGTAGCCAAAACGGCCGCCTCGATCTCATCAGAGATCGCAATGGCGGCGGCGACCACGTCGGGCGCCGAGGTGATCGGGCGGCCGACCACCAAGAGATCGGAACCGGCCCTGATCGCAGCTCCGGGGGTGGCCACCCGCTTCTGATCGGACGGGGCAGCGTTGGCGGGTCGGATGCCGGGGGTCACCACCGTGAGGCCGAGACCGAGCGCCTGAACCAGCCTCGCCTCGGTCACGGCGCAGACGACACCCTCGGCCCCGGATCCGGCGGCCGCACTTGCCAGCGCCGACACCTGTTCGTCCAGTGGCCGGTCGATGCCGATCCTGGCCAACTCATACTCACCAAGGGAGGTCAGGACTGTCACGGCAAGAACGCCGGCCGTGCCGCCCGAGCTTTCATTGAGAGCCTCCGCAGCGACCCGGATCATCTCCTCTCCACCGGCTGCATGCACGGTCACCCAACGTGCCCCCAGCGTTCCGAGCCGCTCGGCGGTGCGACCCACGGTGTTCGGAATGTCGTGCAGCTTGGCGTCGACGAACACGGGTGCGCCGAGCCCGGCCAACCTCGAGACGATTGATGGGCCCTCCCCCATCAACAGCTCGAGACCCACCTTGAAACCACGAACATGAGGCTGAAGGGTGGCTGCCAGGCCGAGGGCCTCCTCCGCCGATGGCACGTCAAGGGCGACAAGCACACGGTTCACCATGGCACTACTCCTGCGATCAACTCCGTGACCGACTCGACTCGCTGCCGGTCCATCTCCCGGACCAGCTCCCTTCTGATTCTCTTTCCGGCACGCGGCTCGGCGAAATGAATCGTCCCGAGCCCAACTGCGGATGCCCCAGCCAGCAGGTACTCCACAATATCGGCCCCGGTCATCACCCCTCCACAGCCCACGATCGGGGTCCCGGGCAGGGCCCGTGCCACCTCGTAGACACAACGGAGCGAGATCGCCTTGAGCCCGGGGCCGCTGTAGCCGCCCACCCCACCACTCAGCACTGGCCGACGGCTGGCTAGATCGACCCCAAACCCGAGGGCGGTGTTGGTGAGGGTGAGAAACCCAGCGCCGGCGTTGATGCAGGCCCGGGCCACATCCACGATGTCATCGGTGTTGGGCGACAGCTTGGCCCCAACCGGCACGTCGACGGCGGAAGTCACGGCTGCGATCACCTGGTGGGACCGGTCCGAGTCCAGGGAGAACATGCGGCCATCCTCGAGATTGGGGCAGGAGAGGTTCACCTCGACAACCGGGATCCCGGCCTTTGCCAGGCCTTTGGCCACGAATGCGAACTCATCTGGTGTCTCGCCCACCGCCGAGCCCCAAACCGGGACATCGAGCAGGGGAAGCCGCGGCTGCATCATCTCCGACCACGTCTCGATACCGGGGTTCTGGATGCCGACACCGTTGAGCATCCCCGAACCGGAGGGAGCGAGACGTGGCGCCGGTCGGCCCATCCACTCCACCGGTGCCACCGACTTGGCGACGGCCGCGCCGTAGGGCGAGACGTCGGCCACATCGGCCCACTCCCAGACCGAGCCAACCGTGCCCGAGGCAGCGATCAGAGGCGAGCGAAGCTCGATTTCCCCGAGACGCGTTCTCAGACGGTTTGATGCCATTCCTGGAGGCTCCTCGGTCGCAGAATCGCTCCCGGCCCGGCACGGAGGCTGCGGGCAACGGCCAGACCACCCTGGATCGTGGTCACACAGGGAATGGAGTGCACCCGGGCCGCAATTCGGATGGTCCGGCCATCGGAACGCGCCCTACCCCCCCGCGGCGTGTTGATGACAAGCTGCACCTCTCCGTCCTCGAGACGCTGACCGATGTCCCACGGCCCCTCGCCGACCTTGTTGACCGGTTCGGCGGCGATTGCGTGGTGCTTCAAGAACCTCGCCGTCCCGTGTGTTGCAACCAGCTCGAATCCGAGCATGGTGAATGCCTGGGCCACCGCAAGCCCCATCGGCTTGTCCCGGTCGGCAAACGAGAGGAAGACCCGGCCCCGGGTGGGAAGGATGTGCCCGGCGGCGAGCAGGGCCTTGGCGAAGGCAACACCGACATCGGAGCCGATGCCCATAACCTCGCCGGTGGCACGCATCTCAGGCCCGAGCACGGAGTCCTCCTCGGGGAATCGGTCCCAAGGCATGACCGCATTCTTCACCGCCACAAAATCGGGCCGCTGCGCCGATACCGGCAACATCCCTTCCCCGCGCAATTCTTCGATCGTCGACCCCATCATCACCCTGGCGGCAATCCTGGCCAGGGGAACCGCTGTGGCCTTGCTGATGAAAGGGATGGTGCGGCTCCCCCTCGGATTGGCTTCGAGGACGTAGACGTCGTCGCCCTTGACCGCGAATTGCAGGTTGATCAACCCCCGAACCTCGAGGGCGCCCGCCAGCTCGCGGGTGGCGCGGACGATTTCCTTGTGGGCCTCGTCCGAGATGGTCGGCGGCGGTGTGACGCAGTCGGAGTCACCCGAATGCACTCCCGCCTCCTCTACGTGCTCCATCACGCCACCGAGCAACAGCTCCGAGCCGTCGTAGACCGCGTCGACATCGATCTCGACCGCGGCCTCGAGGAAGCGGTCGATCAGAATCGGTGCCCCGATCAATTCAGGATCGGCCTCTCCGTAGAGCTCCCGCACATAGTCGGCCAGCTCCTCGATGCTGTAGATGACCTTCATCTTCCGGCCACCCAAGACGAACGACGGCCTGACCATCACCGGCAAACCCACCTGATCCACCACGTCTTCGGCTTCAGTGGCCGAGGTCGCAGATCCGCCCGCAGGCTGACGCAGACCCAGGCTCCGGCACAGCTCGCCGAACTGCTCTCGGTCCTCGGCCAGCGCGATGGATGCAGGAGAAGTCCCGGCGATCGGGACCCCGGCCTCGTGGAGACCCATCGCCAGATTGAGTGGGGTCTGGCCCCCGAGTTGGACGATGACCGCTTCCGGTTGCTCGGCCCCGATCACCGCAAGGACGTCCTCGGTAGTGAGCGGCTCGAAGTAGAGCCGGTCCGAGGTGTCGTAGTCGGTGGAGACGGTCTCGGGGTTGCAGTTGATCATCACCGTCTCG
>CAZRID010000027.1:0-16197 GCA_964600055.1 uncultured Acidimicrobiaceae bacterium | reverse complement strand
GTCTCGGAACCGTTAAGCGGGCAGCCTTGCGAAGGATCTTGGCTGTCCAGGCCACAAGGCGTGCCAGTACAGATCCGACGCTCACCAAACGTCCGCGGGGCTTAGGCGACTGCTGAGTGGGGTTGCCAACCGAAGAGGCGATTGAGCGCTGGTCCGAGCCGGTGGACTCAGAGGAGGTTGCCCCGAACTGGTGGTGATATGTGATACATCGGAACAGCGGCTCCTCGAGGCCAAGACCACGTACCCATACGCCGAGATCACCAACGACCTCGAACGTGTGCTGCGCCATCCGAAGGTAGACGCCATAGCACTGGCCACTCCCGCCGCCTCCCATCCCGCCCTCGCCGCTCAGGCCCTCGGCTCGGGCAAGCACGTCCTGGTCGAGAAACCACTCGCCCTCAACTCGCGTGCCTGCGACCAGCTCATCGAAGCCGCCGAGAAGAGCGACCTCGTCCTGATGGTCGGCCATACCTTCCGGTACAACGTCGCAGTGCGTTGGATACGGAAATACCTCGACGAAGGCCGGCTCGGAAACGTGCTGTACTTTTACACCCAGCGCCTGGACCTGGGAAAGATCCGCCAGGATGTCAACGTGATGTGGAATCTCGCACCGCATGACGTATCGATCCTCACATACCTGGCGGGAGAGGATCCCGAGGCCGTGACTGCTCACGGACGGGCTTTTCTCCAGCCGGGGATGGAGGACGTCGTCTTCTTGGTGCTCGAGTTCCCGAGCAGAGTGCTGGGGCACATCCATGTGGGGTCGCTCGATCCGCAAAAGGTCCGGTCGGTGACAGTGGTGGGCACCAAGACGATGGTGGTCTACGACGGCATCAGCGCGGATACTCGGCTCCGTATCTACGACAAGGGAGTCGACGTCGTCAACGACCATCGCGACGCCACCCACGGGAGCGGGAAGTACCGCGAGCTCCGCCTCAAGCTGCGCAGCGGTGATCTGTGGTGTCTGCGTATCGACTTCAGGGAGCCGTTGCGGGTCGAGTGCGAGGAGTTCGTGAGCGCGATCGTGGAACAGCCGACCCCTCTCACCGACGGCCGAGAGGGCCGGCGGGTCGTCGCCATCCTCGAAGCCGCGCAGCAGTCGATGCAACTGGGAGCCCAACGCGTACCCGTAGTCGCACCGTGACGGACATGACGGGCGCGACAAGCTCCGGACCCCCCACCGTCGTGGTCGTGGTCGTGAACTGGAACGGGAAGCACCTGCTGGGCGACTGCCTTCAGTCGCTGTCGAAGCAGGATTACCCGGAGGACCGCTACCAGGTGATCGTCGTCGACAACGGCTCCACTGATGGATCGACGGAGTGGATGCGCCGGCATTACCCGAGCGTCAGGGTCATCGACGCCGGCTCAAACCTCGGCTTCGCCGCCGCCAACAACCTGGCCATTGCCCAGTCGGACAGTGACTACGTCGCTCTGCTCAACAACGACGCCGCGGCCGAGAGCCCCTGGCTGACCGAACTCGTCTCCGTTGCGGAGGCCGATCCCAGGGTCGGGGCGGTCAATGCCAAGATCTGGCTGACCGACAACCGCCTACCGATCGCTCTCGTTACCAGTGGGTGCTTCGTGCCCGGCGCCCATGACCCGAGGCGCTTGGCGGCCAAGGTCGCCGTCGAGGCGCTCGCCGGCGGCTCCTCGGCGCGAATCGAGTTCACCCAAGGGGCCTTCGGCCTCGAGCACGACCCCCACGGGAGTTTTCGCTGGGTCAGTCCGTCAGCCGAGATCCGGGTGCCCATCCACGACGTCAACGCGGGAGAGGTCTCGCTGTCGATGCTTCCTGCACCGTATCCCGGCGTCGCTCCGCCGCGGATCACGTTCGCAGTAGGCGGCAAGACCGTCTCGGAGTCCGCCGTCCCAGGGGATCACGCCATCGACATCAAGATCCCATTCGTGCCGGAAGACACCCGCCCGGTGATCCAGAATGCCGGGTCGATCGTTCTCCCCGACGGCGCCGGCTCCGACCGGGGCACCGTGATCGTCGGCGGAGAGGCGTACTACGACTTGGACCGCGGCCAGTACGACGCCATCGAGGAGGTGCCGGCCTTCTGCGGCGCCGCCTGCCTCTTACGCCGCGCCGCCCTGGAAGACGTCGGCGTGTTCGACGGCGGATTCTTCATGTACTACGAGGACACCGACCTCTCCCTTCGGCTCCGTAAGGCCGGTTGGCGGGTGCTTTACGCACCCTCCGCCCACGTGCGCCACACGCACAGTGCGACGAGCGTCGAATGGTCCCCGATGTTCTGTTACTTCACCGAGCGCAACCGCTTGTTGATGTTGATCAAGAACGAACCAGCACGGGTCGCACTCCGGGAGTGGGCCATCTACACCAAGCGTCTGCTGGGCCGGCACGAGAGTTCGAGCAACCGCAAGCGGTATCTCCGGGTTCAACGATCCCTGTTGAGCAAGTTGCCCGGCGCGCTGGCCGCGCGCCGGGCCGCCATCACGCGCGACGGTTGACGATAGCCGTCAGCCGGCGGATCCGAGCCATGAGCCGCCAGGTCCTTGACGAGCGGATCGAGTCAGATTCGCTCCGGAGAACGACGAGAGCCTGCTCCCGTTCCGTGAGCTGTTCCTGCAAGACCACGAGCTCGCCCCGAAGCCGCTCCGCCTCGAGTCGCTGCGTCCATCCAAGCTCGGTCTCGAGACGCTTCTCCTGCCGCTCGCGGAGTCCCCGGACGTCGCTTCGGAGATGATTGAGCTCGGACCCCTGATTTCGGAGTTGCTCCCTGGCCTCGTGCAGCTCCGTCTCCCGGTCCGGAAGGGAGAGCGACCGGTGCCACAACGACGCTATGCGGCTGGCACTGCCCGAGGGAAGAAGCAGGGGACCCGCATCGAGCCGCTGCAGGATGGCGCGCCGAGTCGTGTCCCAGACTTCGGCATCGACACTCCCGAGAGAGCTTTCGGCGCCTCCCCACCGGTGATAGATGCTGGTGACCCGACCCACGTCGTGGACGCCACACAAGGTCGCCAGCGTCATGAGGAACTCCCAATCCTCGAGCACCGGCAAGTCCTCGTCGAACGAGATGTTCAGCTCCCGCACGGCGGTCAACGGAACGGCTAACGAGCAGTTGGGCGTGCGGTTCTGATGCAGGTGCTCCAGCGGATCGAAACGCTCCGAGTGACTCATCTTGAGGCCACCCACGGCGAGATACGGCGCCCGGATCTGGTGATCGTCGGAACGGACCACCGAGCGATCAGCCGTGATACAGCGGACGATCCGGCCGGGTGCCGCGGCCGCGCCCTCTTTGAAGCGTCCGACCCAGTCGCCGGTGACCAGGTCATCGTCGTCGAGAAAGGCCAGATACCGACCGCGTGCCCGCTCCAGCCCCACGTTGAGAGGGCGCGCTCGACCACCATCGGCCACCGCACGCACCCCGACACGGAAGGCGAATTCGGGAGCGAACATGGCGACGAGCTCTCGCACTGAGCGCACCACAGCATCGCTGGCCGAGTGCACGAGGAGGAGTACTTCGAAATCAGACTCTGACTGCGCGGCCAGGCACGTCAATGCTTCCAGCAGGTTCGGCATCCGTCGACCCTGCGTACGGATCAGCACGCTGAGGAAGGGCTCCGCCTCAGGCGGCTCCCGGCTTTGGATCTCGGGAGCCGCAGTCAAACCGAACAATCGGACGAACTGGTTGACACAACCGTTGCCGTCGATGCGTTGCCGGAGCCGCCAGAGCATGTCGCGGAACGGCGTACCGTCGGCCAGCGCGGGGCTGTCCTCAGGAAAGTGCTGGTCCGAATGATGAAGCTGAAAGTCGTCTCGGGCGATCTCGAACCATCCGAGCCCTTCGAGGACCGCCGTGAGCCGGCTCTCGGTGAAGAACTGCAGGTGGGTCCGGTCGAGCAGCCCGGCCGGCGTGACATCCCAACGCCCGAGGACCAGTTTGGCACCTACGTCGAAATGGGCGACGTTCGGGATGCTGAACCCCAGCAGCGGACGGTTGAACTGGACGCAGAGCTCTCGCAGTTGGGCAAGAAATCCTTCGACATCGGGCAGGTGCTCGAGCGTGTCGAGCATGAGGATCGCACCCAGCGATCGACCGTCGACGATCTTCTCGATCTGTTCGACGACGACACCGAGGTCCGCCAGATTGAGACGGTGGGTTTCGAACCCCCGGTCCTTCAAGGACGAGAGTCCCGGATCGCTCAGGTCGCAGCCGATATAGGTGAGATCGGATTCAGCGATCGGTTCTGCGATCGGGCCGAAACCACAACCCAGGTCGAGGACGATGCTGCCGGCTTCCAACCGACCCCTGAGCAACCGGACGATATGACCGTAGGGGCTTTCCCATGCGAACCGATAGTCGTATGCGGTCATCAGAATCGGTGCCTCGCGTAATTGCCGTCGACGAACTGGGCCACGCGCTCCGCTCCGGGCAGAGACGGCGGCAGATCACCGGTATCAAGGCGTCGCCGCCACTCGGCCGCCGCACCCTTGTGATCGGCGCTGCCGTCCGCGTCGACGTAGGCCAATGTCTCTTCGACAACGTCTGGGCGGCCGTACTTCCGAGCGAGCATCAACCGGCCGAGCGTGCCGTAGAAGTTCTCGAGAGGGGCCGGTTTCACCGAACCGTCCGTCTGCAGCCGCTTGTCGTGGAACACCACCGCATCCGGAACATGCACAACCCGGTGCCCGCGCAACCGGACCCGCCACGAGAGGTCCACGTCGTCGCAGTACAGAAAGAAGTTCTTCGAGTCGAAGCCGCCGACCGCTTGGAACACGTCCGCTCGAATGAGCAGACAGGATCCGCTACCCCAACTGGTATCGCCGGTGGCGGGATCGAACTCCTTCGGATGCTCGAGCGGGATCTGCCGAGCATCTGCCGCACCCACCGAAGGATCCTGAAAGGCGGCCAGCAGCCGACCCAGCAATGTCGGCGCAGGATACGTGTCGGGATTGAGGACCAGGATGAAGTCCTCGCTTGCACCCTCGGCGAGCGCGTTGCTCCCCCCACTCGAGCCGAGATTGGCGTCGAAGAAGGTGTACGACACCTGCTCGACACCCTGCTCAACGAGGAAGTCCCCGAGCGCTCCGACGTCGGCGTCCCCGATAGTCGGGCTGGGAGTGCTGTCGCCCAGGGCTAGCGTGACGGAGCGCACAAGCTTGGCGTCGACGGCAATCCGGGCTGCCGCCGCGACGCTCTTCGCCAAGGACCAGATGTCCTGCAGCGACTGCCGGAACAGGACGACTTGCACTCTGACGGTCGGCGAAGCCTTCATCTTGGCACTGAGCCTACTCTGAGCCCGAACGGCTCCCAGGGAACCGTTCAATTCGGGACTCTGGACGTTTCCAGGGTTGCCCTGGCTCCCTGTCCTAGGCTGAGGACGTGCGGGCGCCTACTCCGACAGACGACCCTGCAACAACCGCACCAGTAGAACCGGCCGGTGCTCGAGGGCATCGTCGCCGTCGCACCGGCCGGGTCGCAGGTCTGTTCCTCTTGTTCCTCACCGCGATCTTCTTCGGACCCGTGCTACGAGGCAGCACGTTCTCCACCGTGCCCGGCCATCAGTCCGCCGTCTATCCCTGGGCGGCGCTGCCGGACTCCCTGCCCGACAGCTATCCGCAGTCCGATCAAGCCGACCTCAGCCATCCATGGCAGACCTTCGCCTCGGAGGCTCTCGACGCCGGGAGCTTCCCGTTATGGGATCCCCATAGCTATGCAGGGGGATACCCGCTCTTCGCCAACGGGCAGAGTGCATTCTTGTATCCGCCTCGACTCCTCACCGCCCTCACCATCGACCCCATGTGGGCTCATGACCTCTTCTCGATACTGCACGTGCTCCTCGCCGGTCTACTCATGTACGCCCTGATGAGGGAGTTCACCACCGGTACGGCCGGATCGCTGCTCGCCGCCGTGTCGTGGATGTTCGGCGGGTTCAACATGGCATGGCTGCATCTCGAGGTCGTCACCCCCATGTCGGTGTTCCTGCCACTGGTCCTCCTCTGCGTCCACCGGTCCTTCCGGCTGCGATCCGCGACGTCCACCGCGGCAGCCGGTCTGGCGCTGGGCGGCTGCCTCATCAGCGGCCACCTCGTGCTCCTCGGGATCGTGTACCTCGTCGGGGCCGGTTACGCAGTCGCCTTGGCGCTCGGTCAGGCCATGAGGGGCAGCGAGCCAGACCCCCGGCGACGATTCCTCGACCCGGGCGCCCGTCTCGCCGCCATGATCGGCGTCTCGGTCGCGTCCGCCGCGATCGTGCTGGTGCCGACAGCACTGGTGCTGAGCGACTCTCAACGGGATCCCTTCACGTACGGGGAACTGACGGCCTCCTTCCTGGCGCCGCCAGCCACATTCCTCCATACGTTCGCACCGCCGTCGCTGCCTATCACGCAGCTGCACATGCACGAGATGACCTTCGTCGGCACCATCACCGGCCTGCTCGCCATCGTTGGGTTGTTCGTTCGCCGGCGTGGCAGTTGGCTGGGACGGTTCCTCGTGGTCTCGTCCTTCGCTATTGCCGTGGGCGGTCCGGCGACGTGGCTTGCCTATCATTTCATCCCGGGCTTCAACATCTTCAGGCCTTATTCGCGACTCGTCGTGTTCTGGAGCTTCGGAGTAGCGCTGCTGGGCGGATTCGGCCTCGATGCCCTCACCTCCCGTCAGGCCCGAGCCTGGGCGCGACGGCTCGGTCCCAACGCGGCGTTGGCCCTTTCCTTGACGGCAGTTGTGGGAACGGCGGCTCAGGTCATGAAGTACGGCCGGGATATCAACCCGCCGTTCGTTTCCCGGTCTCAGTTCCCAGGCTATCCCGCCACGCCCCTGATCAAGGCGATCGAGGCGGAGGTCGATCGCCCGAATCAATGGCCGGGCCGGATTCTCCCGGTTCGCTCGGTCGCTGCCGATGGGCAGACCCCGCAACCGATTCTCTTCGCGGCCGAGTCCCTGGAGTTCGGCTTCGACACCACCGGCGGTTATGACAGCGCCGTTCCTCGGAGGGTGACGGCGCTGATACGACTGCTGCAGGGCGAAGACATCGAGACCGTGATCAGCACGGGCCTTCCATCCGCTTACGCCCCCACCTTCCTGTCCTCGCAGGCGCGGTTGGGGCTCGCCGCCCGCCTGGGGGTTTCAACCATCGTTGCGACTCCGGTCCCCAACCAACCGAACGAGCTGGCCACGTCACTGAGGGTCCGCGACTACCAAACCGTCTACACAGGATCGGATGGTTTCGTGCTCCGAATCGTCGACACGATCCCCGGACCTCGGGTCGTCCACCATGACGAGATCATCGACGATGAGGGCGACGCTCTGCGCCGTTTCGTCGATCCGACCTTCGACTTCGAACAATCCGTCGTATTCGAGCCCGACGATCTGCAGAGGGCCGGGTACCGTCGCCTGCGAAGATCGGGCGAGGGACGAGTCACCTCTTCCCGACGCGGCATCAACACCGCCAGCCTGCGGGCCGAATCGACCGAGCCCGCGTGGGTGGTCATCCCGACGTCCTGGTCGTCCGGCTGGTCGGCCACCGTGAACGGGAAGCCCGCCAAGGTTTCCCGCGCCAACTACGCACAGCAGGCGGTTCGAATACCGGCCGGCGCCTCAGTAGTCCGGCTTCGGTACCGACCTGCAGGGCTGGTCCAAGGCGCCGCTGTCAGCTCGGCGACGCTCCTCGGCTGCGCGCTGCTTCCGCTGGTCCTCCGCCTTCGGCGTCATCGACTCCTCGCACATCGACCGTCCGAGTCGGGACCGGATCCAGCTCGAAGATGAACTGATAGGCGAAGAGCTTGGGGAAGGTCGAGAGCAGCGCCCGTTCGGCCACTCCGGCGACTCGGGAGAGCACACCGGGTCGGCCGGCGAGGACCTGCAACGGGATCCCAACCGGCTCCACCCGCCGAACGTGGAGACCACACTTCCGAGCGAGGCGGACGAAGCTTTTGCGGGTGAAAAACCTCAGGTGCGTCCGATCGAGGATTCCGCGTTGGTCGTAGTCGAATGCGCCCAACGTGACTCGTGCCCGTGGATACCAGTGGCCGAAGTTCGGCACGCTGGCGATGAGGACACCGTTGGCACTAAGGCGGCCCTTGGCCTCCTGCAACAGCACGTCCGGTTGCCGAGTGTGCTCGATGACGTCGGCGCACAGCACAACGTCGAAGTTGTCGCCCGCTTCCACGGGGATTCCCTCGTCAAGGTTGGCCTGGACGAACCGGTTGACTCTGGCCCGCACGCCGGGCACCTCCACGGCATCCACCCCGACCACCGTGTGCCCGAAGCCGCGCAACTGTTCGGCCAGACGCCCTCCCGAGCACCCGAGATCCAGGATCGAGCGCGGCCTCTCGTGGGCGAGTCGCGCCATGATCCGACCGTGGGAGCTGTCATCGTTCGCTTTGAGTCTGTACTCGTCACCAACCGTGGCGATGGCGCCGGAACCAAAGCCGGCCTTCTGCACCCGATAGCGCATGACGTCCATGACGACGTCCTTTGCGTATCGCATGCCATTGACGTAACAAATCTCGTCACCGTAATAAGTGGGTATCGGCACTTCGATGATTCGTTTGCCCGCATCATGCAGCTGAATGATGATCTCGGTATCGAAATCGAAGTCGTCGGTATTGCGCTCAAAAGGAAGGCTGCGCAACGCTTCCACGCTGTAGGCGCGATAGCCAGAGTGGAACTCGGTGAGATCAGTCCCGAGGCAAGCATTCTCGAACCGGGAGAGAATTCGATTCCCGACATACTTGTACTTCGGCATGCCGCCCTTCAGGGCCTCGCCCTTAATCATCATGCGAGATCCAAAGACAGCGTCGCATTGCTGACGTTCCAAAGGTGCGACGATCTCCGGGAGACACTCGGGCGCGTACTGGCCGTCTCCGTGCAGCAGCACGATGATGTCCAGGCCATGCTCGATGGCCATGCGGTATCCAGCCTTCTGGTTTCCCCCGTAGCCCAGGTTCTCGGGGTGTCGGATAACGGTCAGCGGCAGATCCGGAAAGAGTTGCTTGTATCCCAGCCCGACGAGGTAGGTGGAGTCACCGCTGGCGTCGTCGCAGACGAGGACCTCGTGGATCTTGCTCCGGAAGCTCTCCGGAATCCGGTCCAGGACCCCAGCCAACGTGCCGGCAGCGTTGTACGCCACGACCAGAATGCCGATCTTGGGCGGTGCGTGGGACATGCAACTCCTCCGTCTTGGGGCCGGCGACTCGAGGATACGCCGAGCGGAGCCGTGGTGAGGGGTCCACCCAACCACCGGGCGGCGAAGCCGATCGCTCTAGAATGCGCCGGTGGCGAGTCCCAGTATTGCCCCCGCGCACATTGCCGCTTGTTTGGCGGTAGCTCTCGGCGCTGGGTTCCTGGGGCTGAGGTCCTACGAAGGTCTGGCCAAGACGAGCGATCTCGTCGCTCCCGAATCGACGTCGCCGGCCGCCTACGCCTACGCCGAACTGTCGTGCGTCAATTATGCCTTCCGGTCGCTGGTTCCCGCTGGGTCCACCGTGTTCATCGACATCACGGATCCGTTGTGGCACCAACTTGCTGTGGTCGCGGCCTTCCCCGATCGGACCGTAGTCAAGCTACCGGAAGCCGCCGACTTCGTCCTGATGCTCCGCCCACAACCGCTATCGAGCGGGTGCGCCGAACGTCCTTTTGAAGCCCGCCGAGGACCGACGACGCGGTGATCGTCTCGCTGTTCCACGTCCTCGCCGTGCTGATGCTGCTCATCGGGGCGGGTCTGCTGCCGGCCCGAGCGCTGGTCGGCAACTATCCGCTGGCCCTCGCCACCGCCCCCTTGGCCACCGCAGTGGCCTGCAGCATGGCGGCCGTGGCTAGTCTGACTCTGCGGGTCCCGCTGGCGCTCGGCGCGGCCTTGGTCTTCCCTCCGCTCTGGATTGCCTCGTTGGTCCGGGTGCGCCGGGCACCGCCGAGCCGGGAACCGCATGCCGCGATCACCTGGCGGCGCGTGTTGCCCCTGATGGTTGTGTTGGCTATTCCGCTCCTCGCCATCCAACGCGCACCGGTCGACTGGGACGCGACTTGGATCTGGTTCTTCCACTCGGACTGGTTCTCCTCAGGAGGCCCGGCGGCCGCCGATGCTCTGGCTAATCCCGACTTCTTGTTCGCTCACCCCGACTATCCGCCGCTCGCTCCGGCCACGGTGGCGTCGATATGGATGGTGCTGGGCCGGGACTACGAGCTAGCTCAGCTCACCATCGCGCTGCTCATCGCCTCGGCCACCCTGGTCGTTGGACTCTCAGTGCAGATCGTGACTCAGCGACTGTCGGGATGGTTGCCCGCGTTGGTGTCGGTCGCCGTCGTTCTGAGCACGTACGGCGTGGCCGGCGTCATGGGCACCAATGGGTACGTCGACGTTCTCTGGGCGGCCGCGTTCGTCTCCGGAGCACTCTGCCTGCTCCTCGACCGTTCGAATGCTCAGACGACGGCCGTCGGTGGGTTGTGCATCACGATCGCGATGCTGACCAAGAACGAGGGCATGGCAGCGGGTGTCGTCGTGCTGATCCTCGTCCTGCTCATTCGGGGCTGGCGCCGGGGCCTTCGAACCGTCCTCGTCCCCACCGCTCTGGCTTTCGTATGGACGATCACATCCCGGTCGCTCGGAGCCGAGGGCGACCTTCCGGGTCCAGGACGCTTGTCGCTCTTGCTGCATCTGGACCCTGAGGTGACCACTCGGGTCGGGCCGATCCTCAGCGCGCTGTGGCGAGTGTGTCGGTGGGAGTTCATGGTCGCCTTCGTGCTCACCGCGGTCGGCCTCGCCGTGGCCCGGCGCCTTCGCTTTGAGCTGACGGGAGCCGGGCCGGCCTGGCTCTGGCTGGCGACTCTCGGTTGCCTTGCCACCGTCGTGGTGGCGTACCTCCTGAGCCCCTACGACATCGAATGGCACCTGGCGACATCGGTGTCCCGGACGACATTGGCCACTCGGCTGATGCTGCTGGCGGAATGCGGAATCTGGGTCCTGGTGCTCCTCACGGCACTTGCTCGCCGAGGACCGGCTCTCGACGGTTCGGCCGGGGCGTACCTCGGAGATGAGGTTCTTGAGCCGGCCTAGAGCAAAGTCCAGCCCGGCGGGAACAGAGGGTCCGCCGCTCGTCGACATTCGGCGGCGACAGGCCCCCACCATTGGGACGGGCAAATGGTTGGGCGGTCGGACATTTACGCAGCCCGCCACGCCATCGTCGAATTCGAGATCACGAACTCGCTGCACGTAGCCATGAGATGAAGATCCTCGTAGGCGAGATTGCCCGCGACAAAGACACATTCCGACGGGAAGTGCTCGCGACGCCACTCAATGTCATCAGAGAACACGATGAACGGGGGGCGCATTTGCTCATCGCGTCTTCGTAATACGACACCCGGAGCGCTCGGAACTGCGCGGGTTCTGGTGAACCACAACACCAAGTCGGCGTCGATTGCGGCGACGGCTGCCTCTCGGCGTCGAGGGTCCACAAATAGTGGCCCAGTGTCGCCGTGAGGGCCCGGTCGTCGAAGCGCTGGACCGCAAGCCCCACTGGCTTCTGACCTACCTAGAGAACCCAGTCGCCACGGCAGAGACGAGGTCCTTGAGACGGCGCTCGAAGATCGCCTGTGAAAACGTCTGGCTCCGTTGCGCTGCGGCCTTGGCCAGCTGGCCCCGAAGCCCCGGGTCGCGCACGACCGACCAGGTGTGCTCGACGAGTTGATCGAGGTCCCGCCACAACAGGCCGTCCTGCTGGTGGCGGACGATCTCGGCCTGCCCCGCCTTCCGGATGACGATAGGCACGCACCCTGCCGCCATCGCTTCGACGGTAGTGATCCCGAAATGTTCCATCGCCGCGGGGTCGCGACGCTCGCTCTCTCCGAAGCCGGTGGCGTGCCAGTAGATGCTGCTGCGAGCGTAGAGATCCACGAGCTCGTCGTAGGAGATGTCGAGGGCGACTCGGACCGGAAGGCCCTCGGCTGCTTCCCGCACCTGCCGTAGGTAGTCCTGGTGGCCCGGGTCCTCGGACACGCTTCCGACCAGCACCAAGGTCCAGCCCGACAACCCCTGCTCGAGCATCCGCCGGAAGGCCGCAATCATCTCAAGGTGCTTCTTGTTGTGGCTCCCGGAGAAGAACCGGCCAACATTGAGGACGACGTTCTCCTTCGGCCACTGTCCGTAGGCCTGGATCCCCTCGACGTCCACCGGCGGGTTGATCAGCGATGACGAGACGCCCCAGTACCGCCGAGTCCAGTCCTGCACGAATCGGGAGACGGTCCAGATCGACGAGTACGAGTGGACGTGCTCGGGGACCCGGCCACCTTTGCGACCGTAGAGACTCTGACCGACGTCCGGCAGCATCCTCTCGAAGAGAGCGTCGTAGACGCGGCCCCGTCGCCCGGCGATCTTGACCTTGCCCACCGCCACGCCAAGATGTCGAGCGTCGGCGTAGTCGCCCGGGGGGATGAACGTATCCGACTCGATTGACAGCGCGAAGAGGCCATCCGCCCGACGAGTCGGGGTGACGAGAAACTCGTGAAAGTCGCCACCGGCGGGCACTTGAACGACCGCGACCTCTTCGTCACCGGACCGAAAGCGGACAACGGGGCCCGTGCCGTCGTGCCGGAAGCTGGCCAAAGGGACACGCAGCCTGGGAGGGCGATTCGTGAGGGAGGGTATCGTCAGTCGGCCATCGCCAAAGGTCCATGTGAACCAGCGATCTTCTGACGTCTCCGGGAGATCGAATCCTCCGTCGATCACCGGCACACTGAAGAACGGTCGCAGAACCCGATCCGCAAGAGCCCTCCGGATGAAGCCCCGTAGGCCCGGGGTGGTCGCGGAAGGGAAATGCACCAGCAGGATGGAGGCCGCGGCGCGGGATTTGACGGGGTCCAGGTGCGAGGCGTTGATGAACAGGTCGTATTTTTCGCTCGCCAGTTCCGCGGTCTCAACCGAATTGTCCTCGAGCGCGACGAAACCGAGTTCCGACACATCGATGCCCAGCCGATCAGAGATCACCGAGGCCGGAACGGCTGCTTGGCTGACGATGTCGACGTCAGCCACCTGGCCTAGGAGTTCCGCGATCTTCAACATGTAGCGCTCCCCGCCACCTAGCGTCGCTAGATGCCGGTTGTAGACGCCGATTCTCATCGTGCTCCTCAGCTCCGGGACGACCTCTGGAAGTTTGCCACTTCCATGTCGATGCTCGACGTCTCAGGGTCCGGTGGCTCTTGCGATGTCATACACCTTGACCCCCGCACTCTCCGCGATCAGCCGCACCCCGGGCCACCGGTCGAGACGATCAGCGGTGTCCCGCCAGCGTGTGCCGGGAGTCAGCGCGGTCTGGATGACGACCGTCCTGACGTCGCGCTCGTCCAACGCTTTCATTGAGGGGCCGGACGGAAAGTCCTGGACGGCATGCACCATGTCCCAGTAACTCGTGGGCGAGAACGCGCTGTATCCGTTCACGAGCGGACGGAAATGGGCCGTGGCCAGGTAGAGATTGGCGGTCTCACGCTCCTGGAGTCCCTTGACACTTCCATCGTCGAACGTCTCGGATGTGGGCAGGGCCAACACCGCGCCGGGCCGTCCTTTGATCGCCCGATGCGCCGCCGTGATTTCGGGCGGCGCCAAGGTGACCGTTTGCTGCGGCATCGACTCAAGCAGGAAGGCGACCAGGAACACTCCGACCAGCGATCGGCGCCAGTCGGGGCGCACCCGCTTGAAAGCAAAGGCCAAGGCGAGCCCGAGCCCTAGAGCGACGACCGAACCGAAGCGGGCGGGAACCCGGAGCAACCGACCAGGGGTGAGGCGGTTGAGGACTTCGAACGGCAAGGGAACACCGTCGGGTTGCGCATCCCAGCGGGGCCCGAGGCTCACGATGAAACTGGTGAACAAGATCACGCCGGCCAATCCAACGTCACGGAGCGAAGTCGCTGGTCGTCGCCGACGGACCATCAGCAAGAGGATTCCGGCACAAAGGACCCCGAGAAGCGTGATGCTGACCGTCCAGCCGGGGAACAGATGTTTCTCCCAGTCCGACGATTCCTTGGGAAAGAGCCCTTCGAGCCACCGGGATGGGCCCTCGAACACCGGCCCGCCTTCCCAGGGGCTGAGGTAGGACCGCAGAGTCGCCGAATAGTCGAAGACCTCACCCGGTGCGTGGGTGTACTCCGGGTGCTGGGCGCGAGCTTGAAAGTACGGATACAGCAGCGGGAGGATCAGGACGAGAGTCAGCGCCATCGCCTTCGCAGCCGAGATGAGGACGGTCAGCGCCTGTCTCCTGTAGCACGCGGCCTCCCACACGGCCCAGGCCAGGACGGCGCAGAGCGTCATCACCGCTCCGGACAATGAGGACCAAAACTGGAGCGCGAGCGTTGCGCCCAGCACCGGGACCACCCAGCGTCTCGGACGATCGCGGAGTCTGACACAGAGGAGCAGGACGAACGGCATCAGGTGCACGGCTACAACGTGGGGATGGCCTATCTGGCTGAGCCGATAGGGGGCTAAGCCGAATACCAGGCCGGCGACCACCGCGCAGGATCGAGGTGCACCCAGCGCGCCGGCCAGCCGATAGGCACCGAATCCACTGACCGCGTACATCAGGATGGCGGCCACGTTGACCGTCAGGGTCCCGTTTCCGGTCAGCCAGAAGATTGGAGCCACCGGCAGTGACTGACCCAGGTCGTTCTCAGTAAAGGCGAGCGCATACGGCTCCGGATGGAACATGCCAGCGTGGAAGATGTCGAGGGGGGTATGGAGGACCGCGTGTGCGCCCCAGCTGTACAGATAGACGTTGAGGAGTGGATCGAGAAGATTGCCCGGAACCCTCGTCGTTGCATGAAGGGCCAGCGGCCACGTGCCGTAGACGGAGGCGGCCAAGAATCCGAGAAAGACAGCAACCTCGATCCGTCGCCGGTTGGCCGCATGCTCCGGCGGCCCATCGCTCGCGAGGTCCTGGCCCGGCTCGAGCGGCGGAGCCTGCGTCTCAAGCGAACTCATCTTGTTGCCAGCCCAACGATCGGGCGGTTGAGCACCGATCCCTCCAATGAGCCAAGTTCAGGGGCTAATCCGAAGGCATGGACCGTGCCGTCCATCGTCACGATCCAGTATCCGAGCCCGGACTCGATCGCGGCGATTCCAACGAACCGACCGGCGCTCCGCCCCGCGGCCGACCCGCAATAGGCGGCGTCCCCGAAATTGAATACTCCTCCAATGGCCGACAGAAGCCAGTAGCCTCGACCCGACGGTGTCGGTGCCATTCCGACGATTGGGCGAGCCAGATTCATGCCCGCAGCGCTGCCCGCGAAGTGAGCATCGCCGAAGGTGAAGATCCCACCGTCGGATCCGACGAGCCAGTAGCCATCGCCCGAGGGAATCGGG
This sequence comes from uncultured Acidimicrobiaceae bacterium, assembly GCA_964600055.1. GTDB lineage: Bacteria > Actinomycetota > Acidimicrobiia > Spongiisociales > ZC4RG35 > JARDZU01. The sequence goes on along the minus strand of CAZRID010000027.1, from coordinate 888 downwards.
GCCAGACCCACAATCGGCCGGTTGAGAGACGCATGTCCGGTCGAACCGTGGAACCCGGCGTCCCCGAAGGCGAAGATGCCCCCATCGGCGGCGACGAGCCAGTAGCCGTCGCCTGAAGGAGCCGTCGCCAGACCCACAATCGGCGCATTGAGGCTGGCACCCCGCAAGGATCCGTGGACGGCAACATCGCCGAACGCGAGGATTTCGCCATCGGCCGTCGCCAGCAAGTATCCGAGTCCATTGGGCGCCGCCGCCACCGCGACCACCGGGGACTCAGAAGCGTGGCCACCCGTCGAGCCGAGGAACTCCGCCGCCCCAAAGGTGAAGATGCCCCCGTCGGAGGCGGCCAACCAGTAGCCGGCCTGGGTGTCGACAGCGCTCTGTTCCACTGGGGCGATGCTAGATCTCTTCTGCCTGATGACCAGGGCGCCAGACCTCGGTGAGAAATCCGTTGCTGGTCAGGACGCTGGTGATCTGCCTGGTGGCTACAGCCGTCGATCGTTGACTCGCCCACGACCGACCAGTCCGATCGCACAAGCTGAGAATCCTTGACGCCTTGAATGCTCCACTCCGAACCCACGGGCTTCTCCTGAGGCGGCTGGCTTGCGAAGTGTACGCAGCACCCAGAAGAGCTCGTCCGCTAACGAGCGGCCCGCTCTAGTCAAGAGAGAGCGGGCGAGATTTGCGCTCCGAACACGTCCGTCGTCCGATTCATCAAGTGTTCGTAGCGACTGAGCACGCCATCCCAGCGGTAGTTCGTTTCGGCGTAGCGTCGCCCCGCCTCTCCCAGTATGGAGGCGAGTGAAGCGTTACTCCTCAGGACGTCCAAGGCAGCCTCGAACTCGGCGAAGCCCCGGTACGGCACCCCGCCGCCGCTCCGGCGGGCCT